>CALJKQ010000001.1 GCA_937973565.1 uncultured Saprospiraceae bacterium
TCACCATTATAAGCCATATTGATTCTACCGTTGCAAAGGTAGGCCCCCAAATCAGAATCCGCATGGACCAGAACTGGGCCAACAACTTTATCAATAATCCGATCATCAATGCAGGCCCTGCTTCGGATCAAAATGAAAAATTGTATGAAGTCCTGAAGGGTATAAAAATTTCTTCCTCAACCGGAGGAGAAGGTATCCTGGGCCTGGATATGTCGTCTACTGCCCGTCTCAGCGGCGGTGTTACAAAATTCTATTTCTACCTCACCGAAGCCGATGGTGATAAAGTTACCTATTCTTTTTACCTCAACGAAAGAAAGTACAACAGCTTTGAAATAGACAACGCCGTCAGTGAAGTCAGTGCCTTCATAAATGACGAGAGCAAAGGCGATAGTCTGGTCTTTATTCAATCGATGACGGGCCCAACTTTTTATGCAGACCTTACGGATTTGTCTGTGTTAAATGACAAAATAATCAACCACGCAACTTTGCAGTTGGCCATAGCCGACGATGCAGCCTACAATACAGGCAGTCTTACACCGCCGGCTCAAATTATTGCCAGCTATAAAAAAGACGGAAAATTGGTGGTCATTGAAGACCTCGCTGATCTGATCAGCAGAAGCGTACCTTTCAATCTGGGCTTTGGCGGTCAGGTTACCGGCGATCTGGGCAGCAAAAGATATTACAGCTTCAACATCACCAAACACCTTAAAGCTTTATTGGAGGAGCCCACTGCAGACCGCAAGATATATTTTAGCGTCTACCAAAGATATGAAAGAATTAGCAGGGCCATTTTGAGAGGAGCCAAACACAGTCAATCTCCGATTACCCTCAATGTTACCTACACCGAACAGTAAGATAAAAACAACAACGCAAACCCGACGCGTGAAGGAAAATAAAATACCATAGTAATTCAACCCAAACACAGCTTGCAAAAAGATATATGTAATCTGTTGTTAACTTGAGTTGAATAGCTATAAATAAACTATATTTACACAAAGAACCAAGGCTATTATCATGTGTGGAATTGTGGCATACATAGGGGAAAAACAAGCCTTTCCCATCATCCTTGAAGGATTAAAAAGACTTGAATACAGGGGCTACGACAGTGCCGGTATCAGCATTCTCAATGGCCATATCAAGACCGTTAAGAAAAAGGGGAAAGTGGCAGAACTGGAAGCTGCTGCCGCCCTCGTCAATACGGAAGGCAGCACCGGCATCGGCCATACCCGTTGGGCTACCCACGGTAAACCCGATGATATCAATGCCCACCCTCACCATTCCGGCAATGACCGACTCACCCTGGTACATAACGGCATCATTGAAAATTACGGTGCCATTAAAAAAGCACTAATTGAATTGGGCCACACTTTCAAAAGTGAGACCGATACCGAAGTAATGGTTCACCTGATTGAACACTACCAGCAAACAGACAATCTATCACTGGAAGCCGCCGTCATTAAGACCCTGCAAAAGGTAGTTGGAGCCTATGCTATTGTAGTTATGGACAATCAGAATCCCGACATCATCGTGGGTGCCAGAAAATCCAGCCCTCTGGTCTTGGGTGTAGGCAATCAGGAACTTTACCTCGCTTCAGATGCATCACCCATCGTAAAATACACCAAAAAAGTAGTGTACCTAAACGATGAAGAGGTTGTAACCGCACATCGCGATGGAACTTTTACCATCAAAAACATCAAAAACGAACTTCAGTCACCGGTTATTCAGGAAGTAGATCTCAAAATTGAGCAACTCGAAAAAGAAGGTTACGACCACTTTATGCTCAAGGAAATTTTCCAACAACCCATGACCATCACGGAGAGCATCCGGGGAAGGTTGAATGCAGAAGAAGGCTGGGTAGTGCTCAACGGACTCAAACAATTCGAAGGCAGGTTTATGCATGCCAAACGCATCATTTTCGTGGCATGCGGAACCTCATGGCACAGCGCCCTGATTGCAGAATACCTCATCGAAGAATTGGCACGTATCCCTGTGGAAGTTGAGTATGCTTCCGAATTCAGGTACCGCAACCCTATCCTGGATGAGCACGATGTGGTCATTGCCATTTCCCAAAGCGGTGAAACCGCCGATACACTGGCTGCGCTGGAACTTGCCAAAGAAAAAGGAGCCTTCCTTTACGGCATTGTCAATGTAATCGGTTCCTCTATTGCCAGAATCACCCATAGTGGTTCTTACATCCATGCCGGTCCTGAAATTGGGGTTGCTTCAACCAAAGCCTTTACCAGCCAGCTAAGCGTGCTTACACTTTTGGCATTGTACCTGGGCCGACAAAAAGGAACCATTTCCGATTCCTACTTCAGAGAATTGCTCTTTGCATTTGAAGCCATACCTCAAAAAGTGGAGGAAGTACTCAATAACAAAGACAAAATCAAGGCCATCGCCGAAAAAATAAAAGATGTATCCAATGCCTTGTACTTGGGCAGAGGCATCAATTTTCCTGTTGCCCTCGAAGGAGCCCTAAAACTCAAAGAAATTTCCTACATCCACGCAGAAGGATATCCGGCCGCAGAAATGAAACATGGACCCATAGCGCTCATCGATACCAACATGCCGGTTTTTGTGATTGCCACCAATATGAGCGCTCATGAAAAAATTGTATCCAACATCCAGGAAGTAAAAGCCAGAAAAGGTCAGGTAATCGCCATCGTTTTGGAGGGTGATACCAAAATCCGTGAAATGGCAGATTATAGCATAGAAATCCCCGAAACAGAAGAACCCCTGAGTCCGCTGCTGTCTGTTATTCCACTCCAATTGCTCAGCTATTATGTTGCCGTTTTGAGAGGAACAGACGTGGATCAACCCAGAAATTTAGCAAAATCAGTAACCGTAGAATAAAATCAACATCATGGCCAAAGGCGAAATGGTTTACAACTCCCAGAAGGAGGATCTTTTAATCCCCGAATATGGAAGAAACGTGCAGAATATGGTGCGTTACCTCAAAGACATAGAAGACAAAGAGCTAAGAACAGCTTATGCTGAAGAAATTATTAATCTCTTCGCTATCATGTATCCAGCCAACCGACTACTGGCAGACTACAAAGAAAAACTCTGGAATCACCTATACAAAATTGCCAGGTATGATCTGGACCTCAATGTGCCAGAAGGTATTACCATCCACCTCAACGATAAGGTGAACATGGAGGCCCACCTGCCCTACCCTCAAAAGCAATTCAACAACCGCCACTATGGGCGGTACATCCAGGAAATGATCAAAAATGCCCGTGCCCTGGAGCCAGGACCAAAAAGAGACGCCTACGCAGAAGTGATCGCATCTTATATGAAACTGGCTTACCGTACCTGGAATAAAGAGCACTTTGTAAGCGATGATATCATCATCCAGGATCTGAGAGAGATGTCGCACAATGAACTGAATTTCGATGACGATTACAGCATCGAAAACCTCATTTCCATGAAAAACAAACTCAGCGCCAACATCGCTCCACTCAATACCAATTGGAGAAGCTATGGCAACAAAGGAAACAACAAAGGCAAAAAGCCAATGAACAAACAGGTTGGAAACAATAAAAACAAGTTCAAAAAAAGAAAGTAAGCTGTTTTGATTCCAATATTTTAGTCTATTTTTCGTTTATGGAGCGACAAACCTTTGGAATGACAGCCTTATTACGCGCAATTTTTCTTTTTTCTTTTTGGATCCTTATAAATCCCGGTCTTAAGTCTCAGGATATCAGACCCATTGGTACCTGGAAAGATCACCTGAGCTATCGCTCTTCTTCCTGGCTGACGCAAAGTCCGGATGACATCATTGTATCAACGGGAAAAGCCCTCATCTTTATCGATAAGGTTGATGGATCTCACCGGACAATGTCAAAAATTGACGGCTTGTCTGAGAGCCAGATAGCCCAGATCAAATACGACCCTTCCAACCAATGGTTGATTGTGGTATACAACAGCGGTGCTTTCGACCTGATCGGCATCGATGAACAATATTACATTACTTCTATCCGAGACAACAACAACATTGCCGGATCCAAAACCATCAATGACATTTGCTTGTCAGGCAACCGATTTGCCTACTTTGCTACTTCATTCGGCATCATTGAGTACGATTTACAAAATATCGAATTCAGATCTACCACCTTTACCAATGAAAATGCATCCAGTGTGGCTGCCGATGCGGACTATCTTTATGCTGCGCTCGATAGCGGCCTGTACCGCATACCCAGGCTCGATAACAGCAAGGAAAACTTTTCACGTTGGCAAAAATTGGGAACATCATTTGATTTACCCGCCCAATACAAATGCGATCTGGTTGAGGTTTTCGATCAAAAAGTTTACTGTGTCATCAACAAGGAATTGTACGTTTCTGAAAACGGATCACCCTTTGTAAAAATTGAACTCGACAAGCCAACAGCGTTTAATATCCAATGGATGTCGGCAGAAGGCAGTCATCTCGCCATAGGTCTCAAAGACAACGAATACAGTAGCTCAGCGAGATTTATTGACAAAGAAGGGAATGTCATCAAAGGTGGTGCCGATTGCATCAACAGAACCCTCTACGGCATTCAGGACGAAAGCGGCAGAATGTGGTACGCAGATGAATGGCGACAAATCAGATATACCAACACCATCACAGAAGGATGCAACAGACTTGAATTTGATTCTCCATTTTCCCTGGAATGCAGTCATATCGAAGTAGCACCCAACCGCGTTTTGTTTGCCAGTGGGGGGGCCAATGAAAACTACCAGATTGATTTCAATCGCAATGGTCTGTACATCCTCAATCAGGATCAAAGCTGGACCAATATCAACGATGAATACGTACCCCTGTTCAAAGAAAAAGATGTAATCGGAGTTTTCACTGCCATCCAACACCCCAAAGACACATCGCTCATTTATATGGGAAGCTTTTTGTCGGGTGTGGTGGAATACAACACCACATCAGGAGCCTATCGTTTTTTCAGCGACAATACCACGAATGGCAAGATTAAAAGCTCATTGCAAGCTATGGTGGGTGCTCCCACCCAGGTAAGGGTTTCGCATTTGCAGTTTGATGATGATGGCAATTTGTGGGTAGCCAATTTTGGAGCTCCCAGGCCCATTTCAGTATTTACCAAAGACCAGAAATGGTACAGCTTTTCAAGCCCGGGTCCTACCTTTCTCACCCGAATCAGCATTGATCAGAGAGGTTATAAATGGTTTGCTACCACCGGATCTTCGCCTGGAGTGGTCGTTTTCAACGACAACCGCACACCCGATGATGCCAGCGATGATCAGATCAAATTTGTCAACAGCACCAATTCATTGATCTCTTCTCAAGTCAATTCGGTGGAAACAGATCTCGATGGTGACGTTTGGGTAGGGACCTCAGCAGGACCCATCATCTTTGACTGCGATCCCTTTGATTCAGATTGTCGCGGAAGTCAGAGAAAAGTACTCGAAGACAGCATTGCAGCCCTGCTATTACTGACTGAAGAAATATTTTGCATTGAAACAGACGGCGCCAACCGCAAGTGGTTTGGCACCCGCAACGGCATATTTGTTCAGTCCCCCGATGGTGAAACCCAGGAATACAGGTACACTGAAGAAAATTCACCGTTGCTGCACAACCAGATTGCCGACCTTGAATTTGACCCCAACACCGGCGTGATGTACATGGCTACACAGTCCGGTATTCAGAGTCTGAAAACCAACGCAACCGGAGGCAAAACCTCCAACAGCAACTCCGCCTATGCCTATCCCAATCCGGTCCGCCCTGAATACCAGGGCCCAATTGCCATCAAAGGCTTGGCCAGAGATGCAGATGTAAGAATTACAGACATCAATGGACGACTCGTTCATCAAAGCAAAGCCCTGGGCGGACAAGCCATTTGGGATGGAAATGATTACACCGGTCAACGCGTAGATACAGGTGTATACCTAGTATTTTCTGCCAATGAAGCAGACCCTGCTGTTAAGGATGTCATTGTCACAAAGATTTTGGTGGTGAAGTAAGGTGTCGCCCTTCGACAAGCTCCCTTCGACAAGCTCCCTTCGACAAGCTCAGGGAGCGAGTAGAACTATATTATTAGCAGCTTTTACCAATAACGCAAGTCGCCCTTCGACGAGCTCCCTTCGACAGGCTCCCTTCGACAGGCTCCCTTCGACAGGCTCAGGGAGCGAGTAGACCTAAATTATTAGCAGCTTGTACCGATAACGCAAGTCGCCCTTCGACAAGCTCAGGGCTCTTTAAGACGTAAATACAAGTCGCTAAACCCACGTCGCAAGACGGACATCGCATGACGCACATCGCAAGACGCATGTCGCTAAACGCATATCGCTAAACTCAAAACAAAAAAGGAAATAAGAGAAAGAAAAAAGCCCCGGAGATAAGAATTCTCCGAGGCCACCCGAACGCTATGAAAAATTAAAGTACTATCTCTGCTGCAAAGATAAAATAAAATTTACTCCTGCCAATTTTTTTTACCTTTTTTTAATCAAATTTTACGTCAATCAGCATCCTGGCCTGGACGCCTTCTGCCTGCCATACCGCCTTGTTTTGGTTGTAAAGCTTTAATAACCAACGGGTTTCGGCGTTCAAGGTCGTCTCCTCCCCTTCTTCTGCCTGCTGTCTGGCCCAACTTTCTACCAATTGTTCAATGAAAGTTTTCTCTATCCTGGGATATTCTACCACCTTAAAATCGCTGATTTTGGCCTTTTTTGCCGCTGCAGCCACTGCATCCTGTAAGAAGCCTATCTCGTCCACCAAACCTATTTCCTTTGCCCTGCGGCCGGTCCAGACTCTTCCCTGGGCGTACTTGTGTACACTGTCAACCGGCATGCCCCTTCCTTTGGAAACACGATCCAGGAACTTTTGGTAAATGTCATTGGTCGACTCTGTCATGTACTGTCTTTCTTTTTCGCTTAGGCCCATAACGGTACTCAGATTCACCGCCAGGCTATGTGTCTTAACTGTATCGAAGGTGATGCCCAGTTTGTCATTGGTTAGCTTTTTAAAATTGGGAAGCATGGAAAATACGCCTATGGATCCTGTCAGTGTGTTGGGAGCGGCAAAAATAGAATCAGCACCCGCCGCAATGTAATAACCACCGGATGCAGCATAATCGCCGAAGGAAGCAATAACAGGAATGCCCTTTGCCTTGATTTGCTCAATCTCTCTCCACAGAATATCAGATGTCAATGCAGACCCTCCTCCACTGTTCACGCGAAGTACAACCGCTTTGATGTTTTTGTCTTTCTTTATTTTATCGAAAATCTTCAGATAACGGGTGTTGTCTATCATGCCCTTGGCAGGTGAATTGTACACCACATCTCCCTCCGCATAAACTACAGCTACTTTTTGGGTGTACTTTCCTTCTTCGGTCAGTTCAGACAAAGTGCTGTAGTCATCCAGACTCAGGTAGTTTACCTTATCATCTTCCTTTAAGCCCACTGTTTTTTTAACTATGGCTTCGAATTCATCCCAGTACAAATTGGCATCTACCAACTTATTTTGCAGTGCTCTTTTGGCATCTCTGCCGTCCAGCTCACTCATAATTCTATCCAGTTCAAACAACGGAATTTTGCGACTCTTGGAGACCTCCGTTTTCATCAGACCCACCATGTCTGTCAGAAATTCTTTTGTCTGAAGGCGGTTTTCAGGACTCATATCGGTGCGCCTGAACATTTCGGTAGCACTCTTAAAATCACCGGCATAAAATATATCGAAAGACACTCCCAATTTATCCAGACTACCTTTGAAAAATGGGGTCACTATACCATACCCTTGCAAGCCCACATCTCCATTGGGATTGAGGAATACAGAATCTGCCACACTGGCCAAAAAGTAAGCCGATTGACTATAACTGTCGGCATAAGCGTACACAAATTTTCCACTTTCTTTGAACTCAGCCACAGCCTTGCGCAATTGCAACAATGTGGATTGACCCATTTGCAGGGAATTCGCCTGAATGACCATACCTTTTATCTGCTCATCCTTTGCTGCATTGGCCAAAAGTCTGACTATATGCCTCAAACCCAAAGAACTCACAGGTGAACCCTGAAAGCCACTTTCCATATTGTCTGTTTTTTCGGGAATACTATGGTTCAGCGTCAATTTCAAAACACCTTTTTCCGCAGTTTTTGTTGTTTTGCCACCTGCCGACATGACAGCGCCTACACCAAACAAAACGATGACAACCAAAAGCATGGCAACAATTACGCCCAGACAAGAGCCAAGCATGCTTCTTACAAATTCTTTCATGAAATTATTTTAGCTGTATAAATGGCAAAAGTAAGCAATGGTTTACAGCTTACCATCGGTTTTTAGAGCTATCCCCGCCCTTTTCCTACCAAACGACTGTTTTTCAGGATGGAAATGGATGACGGGATATCGCAACATCCGGCATTATCTCTCTGCCGTTTACCAGATGTTCAGCCATCATTTGTGCGAAGTAGGGTCCCAGGGATGTTCCTTTGGTGCCCAATCCATTAAAAATGAATAAACCAGGATGCTTTGGATGTTGTCCCAAAATGGGTCTGCGACTTTTGGTAGAGGGTCTTACACCTGCTTTTTGCTCCACCACCTCAAATGGAAAAGCCAGGGTCGCATCGGCAAAATTTCTCATTTTCAAAATATCCTCCTCGTTTACCTCTGTGTCCCATTCGCCCCAGCGGTAACCACTTCCTATCCAATACCTGCCATCTTCCAATGGGGTCACAAAAAACTCATCCCTCAAATTAAAAGGCATGGTTGCTTCTTCATTTTTCACAATGAGAATATTGCCTTTGGCAGGCGCAAAAGGAAGGTAATTGAAAAAGGGGTTATAAACGGCTTTGAAGCCTTCGCAAAAAATCACTGCACCGGCCGTGATGGACTGCCATTGCCAACCCTGTGCATGCGGCTGCAATTCTTCCGCTGTAAATGAAGCTGCAATGAAACATTTTTTATCTTCCAGTTCTTTTCTTACTGCTTCCAACATAACGGGAAGATCCACCCTGGCAGCTCCACAAGTATGACCGTATTTTACAGGATTTTTAATAAACCCCTCAACCGCCTCTGATGGTAAAACTTCGCCCGCATAACCATCATAGGAAGGATCCATCGTTCTCAGCAACCAATCATTTTCTTCCTTCACGCTGTGCAAGGCACGATAAACAGGCAAAGCATGGTAAAACCGGGCATCGTAGTGGCTTTCCATATTTTCGTAACATTGGCGCGCATGGGGCAAGGCAATATCCACCATCCAACTCTTCACATAGTTGCGACCTGTCATAGGATTAATGATACCGGCTGCTGCCATCGAGGCACCTTCGGAACCTGCATCTACTACAATGCAGCTTTTACCCAATTTTTGTAAATACCAATAAAGAAGGCTGCCGGCCAGTCCCTGACCAACAATGAGAAAATCAAATTGACGATTCAAGGGCTTTGCGTAGTTTGAGCGTAAGGGATTGATAAACCAATTGGTAAGAATGTTCTACCCATGAGGAAATGAGTCTATCATTAGGCACCTCTTCCAGGTAAATGGTGTTCCAGTGCTTTTTATTCATATGGTAACCGGGCTGAACCGCATCGTAACTTTCCCTGAGTTCAATGGCTTTTTCAGGATCGCATTTCAGATTTGCAGAGGGTCTGTCGCTCCTGTCTAATGGCACAAGGCAAAATATCTTTCCCATTTCGCCTCCCACCCGAAAAGCAAGGGTGTGCTCATCAAATGGCAAATACTCATCGGTGTGAGGAAAAGATAAACACAAGGTTCTAAGCTGCTCCAAATCCATATCAACGGAAAATTATAGCACTTACAATGTTTTCGCCCAGAGCCTGATTCAGGATTTGAATCAACCTTTCTTGAGAACCCAATAACTCTGCCCTCAGTGGAGCAGATTGAATATGGATATAGACCTTATTTCCTCTGAGGTAGATTTTTTCGGTGTAAGATGAAATTACAGGACCCATTTCCGCCCTGTAAATAGCCTCAATGTCCAGTCGGGCAAGGCCTTTGCCCAAAACTTCATTTTTGCTGATGAATTCTTTCATCACCAGCCCCAGCTTTTTATCTCTTTTTGGAATAATATTCATCTCACTTTATCCTCGGAACTCTACAAAGATAGGGCATAATGTGGACAAGTGGCAGAACAATTTGAAATACAGAAGTACAAGATCAACAAAATAATTGAGCTGTTGTTACTGCCAAATACCAAATTTCAAAAAGGTCTTCGACCTCCGTAAAAGACAACGTTTTGATTTTCCCAATTTATCGGGCAATAGGGTTAAGATCACCGGCACCCATTTTTTCATTTGGGTAAAATTTCTTTATTTTTGCACCACTAAAAGTACGAGTATGACGCCCTATTTTGATATGTTGAGCGAAGCTGAATACCAGCAACTGAAAGATGCCCTGGCAATCATCACCATTTACATTGCCGGTGCTGACGGCTCCATTGAAAAGGAGGAAATGGAATGGGCAGAAAAAGTAACGGAGATCAGATCATATAAAATGTCTGAAGACCTGCTGGGATTCTACCAGGAATTGAATGCCGATTTTCATGAAAAAGTCAATTCATACCTGAGGAAATTGCCGGCTACCACAGAAGCCAGAAACGCTGAAATAGAATCCATGTTGGCCGCGCTGAATCCTATTATGGCAAAACTCGATATCAAAGTAGGAGCCCATTTGTACAAAAGCTACATTTCTTTTGCCAACCACGTAGCCAAAGCAACCGGAGGCTTTTTAGGCTTCTTTAGCATATCTCCCAAAGAAAAAGCACTGTTGGGTCTGCGAATGATTACGCCCATTATTTCAGAAGACGAAGAGGAATAACCGCCCATTTACCCAATTTTTTTTGGTCATTTTCATTTTTGTACTACCTTAGGAGACAAAATTAGTTTCCATGAGGGGTTCATATATTGGGGTTATTGTCATTGTTTTGCTGCCGTTGTTGGTCCAATCGCAATTGACCATCAAAGGAAAGGTAACAGCCAAAGAGGCTGATTATCCCCTGATCGGGGCCAGTGTTGTATGTGGCAGCCATGGTACAATAACCGACGAAAACGGTGAATTTCAACTGGTTACAGAGCAAAGTTGTATGCTTACGATTTCATACGTAGGTTTTAGAACCATCAACCATGAGATCCGTGAAAGTAGTACCAACTTGTTATTTGCTCTGGAAGAAATTTCTGAAGTACTGGACATCACTACCGTTACCGCCAACAAATTTGAGCAGCGACTCAGCGAATCGACCGTGGCCGTAGAAATCCTCAAACCCAATCTGCTGCGTTCCACCAATACCGTGAAAAGTGACGACATCCTCAACAAGCTGCCCGGTGTTCAGGTAGTGGGCGGACAAGCCAACATACGAGGTGGTAGCGGATTCTCTTATGGAGCAGGTTCACGGGTAATGGTTTTACTCGATGACATGCCTGCACTACAGGTGGATGCGGGATATGCCAACTGGGGCGACATGCCCATAGAAGCCATCTCCCAACTGGAAGTAGTGAAAGGAGCTTCTTCATCCCTTTATGGCAGTGCTGCCCTCAATGGCATCATCAATTTCAGGCGGATACAACCGGGCGTAAAACCAGAGACCAATGCCTTTGTGTCCATGACCCACTATCTAAGTCCAAGAGACGAAAAATACAAGTGGTGGAGTGATTCACTTTTCCCTTACAGACTCAATGTTGGCTTTGCCCATGCACAAAAGATCAAGAAAACCGACCTCACCGTTCATGGTTACTTTGGTAAACTGGAGAGCTACGCAAAAGAAACCTATGAAACCAGGGGCAGGTTGGGTTTTAACCTCAAATACGCCCTCAGCAGCCAAACCTTTGTGGGTGTCAATTCTCTACTCAATGTGCTGGAATCATCCGACTTTTTCATTTGGCGTAATGCACTTAGGGGAATCTATGAACCCTTCTCGGGAACCATTTCATCCGGCAACAGAATCCGTATGAGCGTGGATCCTTATTTGATTCATTACCAAAAAAATGGCGCCAAACACCGTCTCAACACACGGTATTTTTATACCAACAACGACAATAACAACAACCAGCAAAATCAATCTTCCACCTATTTTGCCGAATATCAGTTTAGCCATGTCTTCCAACCCCTGGATCTTCAATATTCTATCGGGGGTGTGCTCAGCATCACCGATTCAAAAGCCCAGTTGTTTGGAGACTCCACTTATTTGTACACCAATGCTGCAGCTTATTTACAGTTGGATAAAAAGCTGGGAGAAAGATTCAGCATCAGTGCCGGTGCCAGGTACGAGTTCAACCGACAAAACAGCCCGGAATCATTTCAGGGCTTCGTCATCCCCGGCGGAAAAGTTGAAGACAGTCAGATTATTTCAAGGCTGGGTCTGAACTATAAAATCATGGAATATAGTTCTCTTCGTCTTTCCTGGGGACAAGGATACCGATACCCAACCGTCACAGAAAGATTTATCAGTACGCAGTTTGGAGGATTTACCATCTTCCCCAATCCGGTGCTCAGTCCTGAATACGGCTGGTCTGCCGAAATAGGCATCAAGCAGGGCTTCAAGCTGTCTGCATTCAAGGGCTATCTGGATCTCGCAGCCTTCAGACAGGAATACGAAGATATGATCGAGTTTACCTTCCTGGAAAATCCTTACGGTTTCAAGCCCATCAACATTGGAAATACCGTAATTTCTGGGTATGAGGCCAGCATCACCGGCCAGTTTTATGCAGGCGAAATACCGATCACTACCATTCTGGGTTATACCTATATCGACCCCAAATACAAGAACTTCGAAGAAAGACCTGAAATCAAAGAAAACACATCTACCAATCAAAACGTACTTAAATACCGTTCCAAACATTCTGCCAAGGCAGATGTAGAGGCTTCCTGGAAAAATTTCAAATTGGGGTATGCGATCCAGTATTATTCGCATGTCATCAACATTGACAAACGCTTTGAAGCCCCCATTGGTGGTGTAGATCTCTTTTCCATAAAAGCCTACAGAGATATTGACAATGACGGATCCATAGTTATGGACGGAAGATTGAGTTATGCCTTTGGTAAAATGACACTGGGTGTGGTGGTGAATAATCTGATGAATGCGGCCTACACAGTAAGACCGGGTTTATTGGAAGCTCCGCGCAATGTATCGCTTCGACTGGATATGAACCTTAAATAATCCCCGATGGTAACACACCTTTTCACTCAAAGCAGCGTTTTAGTAGTTACCATGCTCTTTTAGGAGTGCTTTTGTTAACTTTAAACGGACATCGTTGTTAATAATCCTTGGTAAAAATGCATGTTTAATGTACGGGTGGTATCTTTGTAAACCACGCCAAAAAGACTTAAAATAAAGATGAAAATTTACCTTTGGTTTATATGGGTGTTTTTAATTTTCCTTGTGTTTCCTGCCGATGCAGCGCATATTATCGGAGGTGAAGTTACCTATAGCTGTATTTCCGTAAACAACGTTCAAAAAAGAACGCGTTTTGAAGTTACGTTCACCATGTACCGGGACTCAAAAGGAGGCGGTGCCAACTTTGATGTCGACGCTGAATTTGGACTTTACAAATCCACAGCAGACAACAGATGGGTGTATGTAAAGTCCTTCAGCTCAAGTCCACGAGACATCAAACCGGTGGACAACGACAATCCTTGTATCATCGTACCCCCCAATATTGGCGTAGAGAGAGCGATTTACAAATTTGAAGTAGACATCGACTGGGGTACGGAAATTTACCAAATTGCCTACCAACGCTGTTGCAGAAATGGCACGATTTCCAACATCCTGGCACCAGGTTCGACGGGTGCTGTATTTTCAGTAGAAATTTTTGCGGATGCCATAAGCACTTGTAACAATAGCCCGGTTTTTAAAAAATTTCCACCCATCGTCATTTGTAATGGAGAGCCCCTCAGATTTGATAATTCAGCTACCGATGAAGAGGGCGACCAACTTGTTTACGAATTTTGTGCTCCCCTCGCTTCCGGCGGTACCGATGGTGAAAGCGGAATGGGTGACCCCACTTCCTGCACCGGTGTGAGACCCGCTTCTATTCGCTGTCTGCCACCTTATGCCGAAGTGCAATTTATGCTGCCTACATTCAGTGCCGTAAACCCCATTGGTGGTTCACCTCAAATCAAGATTGACCCTGCTACAGGTTTGATAACGGGCATTCCCAGGATCAACGGCCAATATGTGGTAGGGGTATGCGTCAAAGAATACAGGGATGGAAAACTCATAGGATCCATCCGGAGGGAGTTTCAATTCAATGTTACGATTTGTCAAATCGCCGTGGCTGCAGCCATAGATGTCGACCAAAATAAGGTCACGGAAGGCTATATTGAACTATCCCAGGATGGCAAGATGTTTACCTACAAGGCATGTGGAACCAAGACCATACCCTTCCTCAACAAGAGTCAGGAGGTCAGAAATATTCTGGGCTACGAGTGGCGCTTCAACAAAAACACAAGTATTGATACCATACCCACTGCCAATGTTGATTATACCTTCCCGGATTATGGCAGGTATACAGGACAAATGATCCTCAATCCGCAACTTTCGGACTGTACGGATACCGCTAAATTGGAGATCGATCTTTATCCTGCCGTAAATGCTGACTTTGCCTTCGATTACGACACCTGTGTATCGGGGCCCGTATTTTTTTCGGATTTGTCTGTGAGTGGAGCTGGTGCAGGAATGGTAAATCAATGGGAGTGGCAATTTGAAGCAGATACCACTGCTTCTGTTAAAGACCCCCAATACGAATACAAAACGCCGGGACTCAAAACCGTAAAGCTTACCTCAACCGACATCAACGGCTGCGTAAATTCCATTACAAAAGAAATTGTTTACCAACCTGTGCCCGCCCTTGTAGTCATTGAGCCCACACGATTTATTGGCTGCGTTCCTGAAGAAATATCGTTTAACAATCTTTCCTTTCCTATTGACGACACCTATACTTTTGCCTGGGATTTCGGCGATGGCAACACCTCTGATCAGATAAGCCCGGTCCATACCTATGAACAAACCGGTTTTTTTGATGTGTCTTTGAAAATAACTTCTCCCATCGGTTGTGAAACCGTGGCCAGTTATCCGGACTGGATTGAAATGCTTGAGAGTCCGATAGCCGATTTCGCCTATAGCCCCGAAACCTTCAACAATTTTGAAAAAACAGCTACTTTTTCCAACCTCAGTGAAAGAGAAAAATCTGTTTTATGGAATTTTTCCGGCAATGGCATTTCATTTGAACAAAATCCAAACTATACCTTTCCGGACACCGGCTTGTACAACATTTCGCTGATTGCCTTCCATGAAAATGGGTGTACTGATACAACCTCTGCCATGATCGACGTAATGCCTTTGGTGACACTGGTAATGCCCAATGCATTTACACCCAATAATGACGGTCTCAACGATGATTTCAGAGGTTATGGCTTTATCGATGCCATTTCGAATTACAAAATGACCATATGGAATCGCTGGGGAGAACTCATTTTCGAAACCGACGATCCTCTCAATGGTTGGAATGGTTCCAAAAACAATGATGGACACGACTCGCCACAGGGCGTTTATGTTTACCAGATTGAATACCTGGCGCCGCGTGGGGAGTCCAAAAAACTGAAAGGCCACGTAACGCTGGTGAGATAATAAAACACTGGTTTTTCTGTTCTACTGATTAATTATTCTTACTTTTATCCATATTTTGATATAAAATATGGAGCTCAGTTCTTTTTACACAGATAGCAACCAATTTGTACATTTTGGTTTTGAACACTTGCAGGTGCTGCTGGCCAGCCTTCTTTTTGCTATTTGGTTTATTTACATGGGTAAGACCCGATGGTCACAGGAACAGCGATGTAAATACGCCATGCGTCTGGCTGTGGTCATGATGGTTTTGCAACTTTTTAAACCTGCTATCAGAATAGTGCTGGGCAATTACAACCACACAACCGACCTTCCCTTCCACCTGTGCAGTCTAATGCCTTTTGCGCTTTACTTTATTTACAAGATACAAAGCAGACAATGGTGGGCCATTTTCTTTTTTTGGATCATGGCAGGTACCTTCCAGGCTTTGTTTACACCTACACTTACTGACGTACTTCCCCATTACGAAGCAATGAGGTACTGGGGCGTACACGCCGGGGTGGTTATCCTCGCCTTGTTTGGTTATTTTGCCATGGGCTGGAGGCTCAAAGCAACAGATATTTTATGGTCGGGACTGGCCATGAATGCAACCGCGCTGATTATATACCCCTATAACTGTTTAACCCAATCCAATTACTTTTTTCTTAATGCCAAACCTCCGGGAACCACGCTGTATTCTCTGCTTCCCGAATGGCCGACCTACATACTCGCCCTGGAATTGGTATTGATCTTTTTATTCACCACTATTTTCATTGTCTTTCAATGGGTACCGGTTTTATTTCGTTCGTTAATCATGTGGATGAGGCCTCCACAACTGGGTCAATGACCGGATAGGAATTTTTCCAGTCGATGGCTCGCATTGGATCGGATGCTGAAGTAGTAAAAATTCACATCGGCCACATGATAGTTTTTTGTGGTGAAAAAGATGGACCCCGGAAATTTGGGTTTCGTGGCCCACAGAATATTACCTATGACCTGTGCATCCACCAGTTTTGGATAAATATCCTTGAATTCTCTCAATATGGTACCGGGATTTTGTGAAGCATCTACATATTCCTGGGAGCGGTTCCATGACAAAGGATTGGTTACAACCACCCGGTCTTCCTGCCAATCGGGGACATAACCTTTTTTAAACGTCCGCCATCCTGTAAAACAGCCGGTCTCATCCTTGTTTTCACAGGGTCTGATTGTCTTAAAGTCGCTTTCATGTACCGGCATGCCCAATAAATAGGCAACTACGAGTTGTTTTTGAAGCGGTTGACCATCGAAAAATTCTTTCAACAAGCGGATGGCATGCGTTGTGCCCTGGCTGTGAGCAGCAATGATGATGGGCCTGCCATGGTTATCGTGTTGCAGGTAATACAAAAAGGCAGCCCTTATGTCTTCATAAGCCAGATTAAAAGCAGCTTTTGCACTGGCAGTATCCTTTGTAAAATAAGCATGCAGGTGCGCTTGCCGGTACCTGGGAGCATACACATAGCCCGCTTCATTGAAGGCACTGGCCTGAAAATGGATGGCGCCCTCATCCGTCCTCTTGTTGGTTTTGGCATCGTCAAAGTGGGCATTCCATTGATCATTTCCTCTCAAATCTGTATAGCTGGTAGGATGCAAAAAAAACACATCCGCTTTTCTTGGTTTACCGTAAACTGAGTTACCCTCGGGGGTGTCGTCTGCCAAATCCTTTATTTGAGGATGCGCCGCCCAAAGCTCCGGCTTGCTGTAGTCGGCAGGATAGGCGGATATCATTTCAAAGGGCTTTCTCGGCAGTCTGGAAGCACATGAAATTTGAATCAGCAACAGCAGAAAAAAGAAGAATTTTTGCATCGTACTATTTATTGGAAATGGTGTGAAAGCAAAGAGGGAAGTAAAACTCCCCTCTTTCATTTTATTTTAACTTGCTTCTTTTAGTTTTTCTTTACTCCGTTTCAATTGCCGCACTATGATTTCGTGGGCAGCATCCAATGATGATTCAAAGGTTTTTTCTGTAGCTGAGGCGAAAATGGTCTTTCCCGGTAATTTGGCCTCCAATTCCACAATTTTATCTCTTACTTGTCCGGAGTTTTCAAGCTTAAGGAATACTTCAACACCCAACAGCTTGTCATAAAATTTGACCAGTTTACTCAGTTTGTCGGAAATGTGGTCTTTTAGTTTTCCGTCTGCCGTAAAATGGATCGCATTGATGTTAATTTTCATACTTAATTATTTAAAAGTGTGAATAAATATTTCTTCAATATACAGGGTATTCAAGAAAAAATCAATACCCAAATCAATAGTTTTCATGAGCTTCTTCATTATCAGGCCTTTGGATGAAACTTTTGGTAAATTTCTTTCAATCGCTCGATGGAATT
>CALJKQ010000002.1 GCA_937973565.1 uncultured Saprospiraceae bacterium
CTCTTTCCCTACACGACGCTCTTCCGATCTTGGAAGTGCTCAACAACCTGCCTTCCGTAAATGTAGACATTGAAGGAAAGATATCGCTTCGGGGTAATCAGGGAGTGCAAATCCTTATCGATGGCAAGCCCTCGGTGGCTTCTTCGGATCCCAGAAATGCACTGGGAGCCATTACGGCGGAGATGATCGAAAGTGTAGAGATCATTACCAATCCTTCGGCAAAATATGAAGCTGGGGGTACATCCGGTATCATCAACATTGTGCTGAAAAAAGAAGAAAAAGAAGGCGTCAACGGTTCCATTTCACTCAATACAGGGTATCCCAACAATCACAGCATCGGGGGCAGTCTCAACAGAAGAACCTCAAAATTTAATCTGTTTACCCAATTTGGCGGCGGGTATCGAACGATGCCCACCATCAGTGAAAGTTACAACCTCAATCGCCAGACCAATCAATACATAGATAGCGAAGGAAGCGGAAAGCGAAATGAAAATTTTTATAACCTCACTTTAGGGGCCGATTACTTTCTAAATAAAAACAACACGCTTACCTTATCGGGTAATTATGCTTACGAAATAGAAGACAATCCCTCTGAAGTAACCTTTTCCATTTATGATAATACCAGTGAACCCAGGTCTCGCTATATCAGAAAGGAAGAGACCAGTGCTACCAACCCAAAGTGGCAATACGATCTTCAATACAAAAGGCAATTTACCAATCATAAAGACCATGTTCTGCTCATGAGCGCCCAGGGTCAGTTTTTTGGCAAAGATCAGGAATCCTCTTTTCTAAATACATTTATTGCCGGCAACACGGGAGCTATCAACCAACGAACGGAAACTGACTTCTACCAGGCAGATTACACCTACAAGCTGGACTATACCAATCCCATCAGCAAGACAACCCAACTCGAAGCAGGCGGGATGTATGTGATCAATGATGTAGGCAATGACTACGCCATATTTGATGAAGTAAACGGTGTTTGGCAACCTAACTTTAACCTGACCAACGATTTCAGGTACAATCAGAAAGTATTGGGCCTGTACACTACCGCTTCCTATGAAGCCAGTAAATGGGGCGTTAAGGTTGGACTGAGGGCAGAAGAAACAAAACTCAACACACTGCTGGCAACCACACAAGTTGCTAATAATCAGGATTACTTTAATCTGTTCCCGAGCCTGCACACTTCTTACAAAGTATCCCCTGCTCTATCCTTTCAGGCCGGCTACTCTAAAAGAATTTTCAGGCCGCGTCTTTGGGATCTCAATCCATTCTTCAATATCCAGAACAATTACTTTATACGTACCGGCAATCCCAACTTGCTACCGGAATTTGGCGACTCCTATGAAATCACCGGTATTTTGGTACGTGATAAGTGGTCTGTAAATTTGAGCACCTACCATCTGTACACCTCCGATGTGATGGAAAACGTTTCGTATTTTGACAATGGGGTGACTATATCAACCAGAGAAAATGTGGGCACCAACCGCAAAACCGGTCTTGAAATCAATGGCAAGTACACACCCCTTTCCTGGCTAAGCATCAACGGTGATATCAACTGGGGATACTTCAACAGAAAGGGAAGTTTCAACTGGACTGTCTTTGACTTTCAAAACAGCCAATGGTCAGCCAAGACAACGGTAAAATTCAAGCTGTCCGGAGATCTTGATCTGGAATTGACCCCCAACTATCAATCCGGCTTCCAGACGGTACAGGGAACGACCTCGGGATTTTTATTTGGCGATGCAGGACTGAGGAAAAAAATCCTGAAAAAACGCGCTGTGATAAGTATCGGTATCCGGGATATCTTCGCTTCCCGCATCCAGGAAAACATCATAGACCAGACTTCCTTTTTTGTGCGTAACTTCTCTCAAAGAGGGCGGTTCATTACCCTTGGCTTTAGCTATAGTATTGGAAAGGGTGAGGTGATGAGTTATACCGGCGGGAGGAGGTAGGAGAAGCACGGAACTTTGCTTTGTGCTATGTTCATATGGTACACCTCGCTGCGCTAGGCTATATGGTGCGGCAAACTGCGTTCGCCACCATGTTCATATGGTTTGGGATTCGTTTTATGACGAATAATCTCTCCAAATTCAGATTAGGCTGAATTATTCGTTGCAACGAAATAGGCAAAAATTATACAATCATAGCCCCTGCGGCAGTTTACTGCTATTGGAACAACCTATGAATACCAATAAAAACTGCATTTTATCGGCACAAACATATGAACATATTGATATAGTTTTAACCCAAATAATCCCTGGGTGAAACACCTTTTAATTTTTTGAAAGCGCGGTTGAAAGTGGATTTGGAATTGAAGCCGCTTTCGAGAGCTATGGCCAGCAGGGTGAGGTGTTGGTTGGCCGGATTTCTGCAATTGTGCAAAAATTCATCGATGCGGTATTCGTTGACAAAGTCATTGAAATTTTTCCGGAAGCTTTGATTGATTAAGGCCGACAAAACAGAAGTATTGGACTTGAGTCGGAGAGCCAGGTCGCCCAGGCTAAGGTTGGGATTCAGGTATATTTTTTCTTCCTCAAAGAGCCGCAATAAGGGTTCCCGGAGTGGCTGCCAATCCAGGTCAGTGACTTGTGTCTGTGGCTCGCTATCTTTAATGACTGAATCGGCATCAGGGGATGAGTACTCCGGCTGTTGAAAATAATGCGGACCATACTGGCTGTGTTGCCGGTAGGCTTTGATGGAAACATAAAGGATAATAAGCACGGTAAATAAATGCCACCACCAGTCTTGCTCAAAAGGCAGATCCCCAAATAATACGTCAATGAGGTGCCAAATCAACCGAAAGACTTCTCCTGCGATGATGAGGTAAATAAAATTTCGCAACCATTGAAGGTTGATGGCCTCGATATCAGAAAAGTAGTTTTCTATCCAGGAACGATAAGTTCTGAAGAGACGAAGGGAAAGAACAAAGTAATAGATATAAGATATATAAACGAGGATATATTCCAGCCCAAACAAATTCCATTCGTACCGGAATTTTTCAATGCGGAGCACAGCGTCCTTACCCATTAAAAAGATCACAAGATTGAAAAGAAAATAGATACTATAAGGAAGGTAATGCCACAGGTGTTTTTTGTGAAATATAAAATCGCGCTGTGTAAGAGCACGCATATAAAAATAAATAGTAGGGGCAAATGCAAGGTGAAAATCGCGCGGGAAACCATTTAATTCTTCCCACAACACATTGATGCCCGCAAAACCGAAGGTGTAGTCCTGGATTTCCATGCCCAGAAAAAACATGATAAAACCCATGAGGGTATCCGACAATCTTTCTTCCTTGTATCCGCGGAACCAAAAAAGCACGGCATACAACAGGGCCGTAAAATAACCAAACTGAAGGGGGGTAGTAAAAATAGACATATGAGTATGCTTACAATCGGTTATTTTTTAATGACTTCTCCATTTCCTGTTATACCTGAAAGTGGATGAATAGAGCCGGGTCCCCTTTGAACCACATTTCCATTGCCACTGCCGTTGGCTTGAAGAGATAAAAGCGAATTTACATAAATGTTGCCATTTCCTTGCTTTTTTACACGGGCCAGTTTGGCTGTTACTCCTGAAGTATCTACGTCACCGTTTCCTTGTTGTTGTATATCCAATTCATCGATGGAACCTGAAGCAACCAACTTACCGTTGCCTCGGACTTCTGCCCTGAAATACCTGCCTACAATACCATTGACAAATACGTTTTGATTGCCGGTATTTCTTACCACCGAAGCTTCGGGCATGGTGATTCGAATGGTTATTTTGCTATCTTCTATGTACAATCGATTTCGATCATTGCCTTTGAGTTTTATTTTCAAGAGGTTCTCTGTGTCTTCTTTTTCCACAGAGAGTAAAGGAAACAGATTTTCTGCAATTTTTATAGAAACCGACCAGGCTTTACCCACTTCAATTTCAATAACTGCGTCAGCCAGATCAACCAACTCTACTTTGTCGAAATTTGCAATGTCAACCTTTTTTTCAATTGTATTTCCTTTTCCTGTTAAAGGTCCCCGCTGAGACACGGCAAGGAAAGGAAGAGAAAGAAAAATAAGTAAAATGATTCTTTGCGAAATGTATATTGTATTCATAATGCTTATTGAGGTTTGCTGGTTTTGTTATAAATCAGATTTACTTCGGTAGTGCGGTCTTCGTCAAATCGAATGACCCTATTGTCCTGATCCTTCAATTCAAATTCACCATTGCGCACCAATTTTAATTCCGTATAATTATAACCCGTATTGATTTCTATTTTCGCCGTAAATAAACTGTCCTCAATGACAGGCTGCATCTCGTAGTCCTGGCTCCATGACAGTGGATAGTCGGATCCACGTAGCGACATTCCTACATTAGGGGTACCATCCTCAGACTTCGCTGTGATGATAAGTGTCTGTTTATGGGTTTTCTGCACACCTCCATGGATCAGTAAAAATCCTATGGTCGATACGCCCACCATCCAAAGCACCGGCTTTCCCCAGGCCCGGGATAATAGTTTTCGTAAAAGGGAAGGCAGGTAATAATCCAGTCCCAACCTACCTGATCCTAAGACCGTCCAGTAAAGTGAGGCCCATAAAAAGCCAAGTGCCGGAAGCATATTCCAGATGCCGGCATGCCATTGTTGCATAAAAACTGCGACCGACATGGTGCATGCAATTAAAAAGGCAAAAGGCCGGGTGAATAAGCCCAAAATGATAAAAACACCACCGACAGCTTCACTGAATGCACCCATCCATGCCAGAAAATAGGGAAAATGGGCAAAGACACCCCCATAATCAGCCACATCATGGGGAAACCAAAATGCTACCTCCATCAGTCTAAGGTTCTTTTCCGGGGCCGACCAGGGCAAACCGAATTTGGAAGATCCAAAGTCGATGGTAAGTAAAAAGCCACACACCAGCCTGGGTATGAGCAAAACAAATTCTGCTATCCAATTTTCCAGGGCGATGGGCTGTATTAGTTTTTTGATCCAAGTATTCATAATTTTTGATTGAAATTTTGAAATAATGGTGCAAAAGAAGAAAATGCCTCCCTGGCGAGTGCTTCAGATTAAAATTTGGGAGGTGTCAGATTATGATTTAGGGGTTGGGGGGTTGGGATTAGGGGTTAGGGGTGTTTAAATTGAAATTATATTCTGTTTTTGTCATTTTATCGTATTTTTATTTGGTTTTTAGAGGAATTTAGACAAAATATTAATGAGGTATAAAATTTGCTATTTTTGATACTTAATATAAACAACATGAAAAATTCAATCATCTTTTGCTTAATGTTGGTTTTTTGCGGCAATCTTTTTGGGCAGAATATTGCCATTAATAAAATAAATGTTACGCCGACAGCGAAAACTTACAGGATTGATGACCTTAATGGAGACGGGCTTCCGGAGATTATTGCTACAGGTTCCTATTGGGATACTGAGCTATATCTGAACAAAGGTAATTTCCGGTTTGAGTATATAAATCTGGATAAAAACCCCGGCATTTCGGCTACCTTCAAAAATCAAACAGGATATCTGGACTTTGACAAAGATGGTGACAAAGACCTGGTGCATAGTGATTGCTCAGGTTGTGGAGACAGTGGTGTGAACCTTTATACCAATGAAAATTTCACCTCATTCCCCAAAAAATTGAATATTGCCCCCAGTCCCGGCAGCAGCGCCATATATGATGCCTTTGACATCAACAAAGATGGTTACGAAGATCTAATCGTAAGTGGCAATAAAACTACCTATTACATCAACGATGCAGACAAAGGATTCAAAGCCGGCGTGGCGTTGAGCACCATAGGTCGGGCAGATTATATGCATCATCAGGACATAAACAAAGATGGCTTTATTGACCTGATGGCGAAATCATCCAAAGATGTATATATATTTTTAAATAACAGCGGCAGCTTTGCTTCAGGTATAAAATTGACCAATTACGACCTTTCCGGATATATTAGCACCAAAGATCTCAATGGCGATGGTATCCTGGATTATTACACCGCCTACAACTACTGTTTGAAATCCATGTTGAGCAACGCCGCGAAATCAGATTTTTTTGAGCCGATCAATACGATTTACTGTGGCAATAGCAGTGAAACCCGACATGATCTGGTAGATGTTGACGGAGATGGAGACCTGGATCTCATTTATGGCAAAACAGCAGGGTCGGGCATTTATTTTAAAAGAAAAACTGCAAATGGTTTTGAAGGCTCGCAATTATTAAATCATGGAGGATACCAGCATTCATTTTATTTGGTGGCCGACTTCAACAAAGACGGAAAAGAAGACATATTATTCAGGGATACAGAAAGCATGCTGGGGGTCTTCGCCAACAACCACAATGAAAACAATTTACCACTTTACATTGCAGGTGAGTTGATCCATGATTTCGAGACCGCAGACTTAGATGGTGATGCTCAACAGGATTTGATTTCATTCTACGATGAATGGATAGGTGTCAACTATGTGAAGAACAATTCATTTGGTGAAATGAAAACAATTTACCAGACGGAAGCAAAGACGGATGTCTACCAAATAGCGGTATTTGACGTGGATAAAGACGGCGATAATGATATTGTAGCAGCCCTGGAGCCCGATCCTGTGCTTGGCACAAAACCTACCCTCATTTGGCTGGAAAACCAAAACAACGATTTTTCCAAAATCAACACCCTTTTTACAAATCAAAGAGATGTAACCGATATAGCGGTCGGTGATTTTGATAAAGATGGGGATATTGACATGGTGCTGACTAGAGGCATCAGTGCAGGTACTTATTTAAAAAATAATGGTAATGGCACTTTTACCACTACCCCTTTCTATGGAACGGGCAGAGAAACAAAAGTAATTGACTTTAACAAAGATGGGTTTGATGATATTCTCTCCTGGAGAGGTAACGGAGATATTATTTATTATTCTGAAAACGACAAAACCGGAGGATTTAAAGCCAGAAAAAATCTGGTGGCTTTTAATCTCATTCATGATGTAGAAGCCTTTGATTTTGATGGGGATGGCGATTATGATTTATTGGCAAACGGTTCGAAAAATGGGGATTCTGATCTGAGCTTATATTACAATGACAACTTTAGTTTTACCAATAGTAAACAGGTCACCACCAATTACACCGGAACCTGCCTGGAACTATCATTCGAAAATGGCTCCAATAATCCCACTGTAATTACCGGTGGATTATTGGATCGATATCGATATACCGGAAATGGAAATTTCACATTGGAAACTGGCGCAACTCAGTATTACAATTATGAAATTTTCAAAACGATTAAAATCGATAGTGAAGTTCAATTATTGGCTTTTGGAGGAGAAAATAATAAATACACCATGGCCATCTCGGGTCTCATTACCCCTTTATCCACTTCAACTTCTGAAGAAGAAAGAAATGGGCTATCGGTTTATCCCAATCCGGCAAGCAATAGAATCGTGGTAGCTCACGATGCCTTTACAAAAGCCACCGTGTTCAATATGCTGGGCATTCCCATGATGGAAAGCGAGGAAAAAGAGATTGATTTCCGGTTTACCCAATGGCATTTACCTTATCCATGTCCACAATGTGGGCATAGCCAAAGTGATCAAGGAATAAAAAGCTGTCACAATACAAATTTTTGACGACCCGTTTCACAGCAGGGGGCATGATAGGTTTTTATTAGCATAAAAACTTACACATGGTTTTTATTGCCATAAAAACCTACACTGGGTTTTTATTGCCATAAAAACTTACACTGGGTTTTTATTGCCATAAAAACCTACTGGGGCATATTGATCAGTGCATTCAAATTGCTGATAAAGATGTCGGTCTCTTCTATGTCGATAATGCCTTCGTGTTTGAAATCAGATAAGGTACGAATGACGGTCTCCTTAGCGGTACCGGCAATAGAGGCCAGATCATCGCGCATCATGGATATAACAGGATTGGCTTCATTTTTTTCATAACACTGAATCAATGCATTGGCTACCTTTTTGCGCACAGAGCTATAAGCCTGGTGTACCAATCCATTTTCAAGGATGGTAGCGTAAACAGCGAGGTGTTTCATCAGTGATAAGGCAAAATCGCGATCTGTATAAAAGAGGTCGATGAAATTTTTAATAGGTATCAGCCTGATTGAACTATCCTCCAGCGTTTGAGCACTCTTGGAGTAGGGTTTGTTGTTGAGTACATCCAGAAAGCCGAGAACCTCACTGCCATTGACAATGCGCGTGGTAAGTTCCTTGCCGAATTCGTTGGTGCGGAATACGCGCACTTTGCCTTCTTCCAGGAAGTAGATGTATCGCGCATTGTTGCCTTCTTCAAAAATAACATCTTTTTTTCTGAACCTGCGCAACTCAAACTCCTGTGAGAAGGACTTGAGTTTTTCATTGAAATAGTTAGAAGGAATGGCATCCAATGACTTCATATGGTGGCTTTCAGCCGGTGTAACCAGGTCGCTTTTTTTAAGTCTTATGGCGATAGATTCCAGCAGATCAGCGTCGTCAAAGGGTTTTGTAATGTAATCGCTGGCGCCCAATGACATCCCCCTCCTTAGATCTACTTTTTCCGATTTGGCGGTTAGGAAGATAAATGGGATTGTAGCAAACTGGGGATTGGAAGCCAGGATTTTGAGTACACCGTAGCCATCGAGTTCCGGCATCATTACATCACACAAGATCAGATCCGGTTTAAATTGATTGACTTTTACAAGTCCTACCTTACCATTTTCAGCAGATTCTACTTCATAATCTGCCAGGCTTAAGATTTCAGCAATATTTTCTCTTACGTCGTTGTTGTCTTCGATGACCAGAATTTTTTTCATTTTATTGATTTATATGCTTAGGAATGGTAATTTCTACGGTTGTGCCTACTCCAAATTCACTGTTGATATCGATGGAGGCAGAAAGCAATTCGCAATAGCGTTTCACGATGTTGAGACCCAGTCCCGTACCCTGGATATTACCCACATTGGTAGCCCGGAAAAAGCGGGTAAACAAGTGTTTTTGATCTTCACCGGGAATACCAATGCCTTTGTCAATTACTGCTATGGATATTTTATCGTTATGGTGCGTAACCCGAATTTGAATATCTTCTTCAGAGTACTTTACGGCATTGGAAACAATGTTAAACAGAATATTTTTCAGGATATTCCTGTCTGTATTCAATTCGATATTCATTTGATGGTCGAAACGCAGTTCTTGCCCATTTTTTTTGATGCCCGACAAGTCTTCAGCAATTTCCTCCAGCAATTCAGCCAAAGAAAAGGATTCGACCATGATGTTTACCCTACCCTCTTCGAGTTTGCTGAGTGAGAGAAAATCGTTGAGTAAGCCGGTGAGGTGATTGACGGCATTTTTAATTTTGCCGATGTGTTTTTCCCTGTTGCTTTGTTCTTCTTCCTTGTTGTATTTGAGGATGATGGAAGCAGATGACAGGATAGTGGCCAGTGGAGTTCTAAACTCATGAGATGCGGTGGATACAAACCTGGATTTCAATTCGTTGAGTTCCTTTTCTGAAGACAGCGCTTTTTGCAATTGCTCTTCTTTGGACCTCAATTGCAGTTCCGCCTCTACCCTTTCCTTTACTTCTTTTTTAAGTTTGGTATTGGTTGACAGCAGCTGGTTGACCACTTTTTCTACCTGGTAGGTCCGCTCAACGACTCTTTTATCCAATTCCTTATTGAGGTTGGCGAGTTCATCGTATGCCTTGCGAATTTCCCTTAAATCGTGGATAATACCGGTAAAGATGATCCGGTCATTCAAAATTACCTCTGAAACCGCCAGCCGCACCGGTATATGATCTCCATTCTTGTGTTTGGCTAAAACTTCCCTGCCAATGCCTATGATTTTGGCATGTCGGGTGGTCAGGTATCTGTCCATATAGGTATCATGATGGCTGGCATCGTGTGCATTCATCAAAATACTCACATTTTGACCTATTACCTCGTCTCGACTGTAACCCAAAAGTTTCTCAGCCGCCTGGTTTAGGTTCAGAATTCTACCCCGGGAATCAATGATGATAATGCTATCAACCGCTGTTTCGAGGACAGATTCAAACAATAATCTTAAATCAAAGTCATTTACCATATAAAAACAAAATAAAATTAGGCAAAATGGCTTTATAACAAACAATATTTAAATCAGTTTTAGACATGACTTCGGTCATTTATACGCCATCAGAGTTTCCCGATCTTGCATCAAAAATAAGCATTATTATGAATTTATTAGCACCGGTTTCCACCATTATGACCAAAAACCCGATCACCATTGAGCCTGAAGACACGCTTCAAACGGCTCAGGAAATTTTTGAAAAATACCACATCCACCACATTCCGGTAGTGTATGAAGGAGAATTGGTAGGTATGCTCAGCAAGTCGGATTTTTCATTCTTCAAAAGAGGATTTAATGATGACGCATTTGACAACATTTTGGTTGATGTAAAGCTCAACAATTACAAAGTTAAGTCCATTATGATCAAAGGACTTGGCAAATTGGATGTTGACGACAGGATTAACGTAGCCCTTGAAGTATTTAAGAAGAACCTTCTCCATGCCCTTCCGGTAATGGAAAATGGCAGAATTGTAGGCATTATCACTACCCACGACATCATTAAAAACCTCGCTGCAGACAACTCAGCTGTCAACGAGTATTAAAATTCACAAAGCCAGCTATGGTAGAGCTAAAATTATATGGAACAGGTACCTCCGGTTATCAGTTTTTGAAAAAAAGTCTGGTCGATTTTCTCGAATTCAACAGGCTGGATTTCAAGATTGAAGAGGTCAATGATGTGGCCCGGTTTATATCGGACAACATCAATTCTGTGCCATCGGTTGCCATCAATGGCGATCAGCCCATTGAAATGTCCAAAGAAGGGGATTTTAAAATGGGTATCATCAAAATCTACCACCGCATAGCCGGTTTGTACGGCAAGGATCAGATGAGGAAAATATTGGTGCCCACCGATTTTTCTTCATCTGCTTCCACTGCCCTCCATTTCGCCAAAATCTTTTGCAGGCAGAAGTATTACATGCTGGATCTGCTCCATGTGCATCATCCCTCTTACATAGAAATTGCCAAACATCCTTTCGATGAGGATCACAGTCTGGAGGATAAAACCGAGCTACTCGAAAAAACAGCCCGTGTCGCTGAGACTGATTTTGTAGGTGATTTGCTGGGCTCTACCCCTATTGTACCTGTAATAAAAGAAGGACTCGCCGGTGACGTGATTACCGATATATCAGGACAATATGAGTTCATTATTATGGGCAGTCACGGTGCCAGTAACCTCTTTGAGAGTCTGCTGGGTTCAGTATCTCACACAGTCGCCAGCGAAAGCCAATGTCCTGTGATCCTGGTACCTCCGGGCGTAGAATTCTACAAACTATCACACATTTGCATCATAGGCAATCGCCCTCGCAAAGACATCACCCAGGAAGTACAAGAGGCCTTCCCTCATGTCAATGTCACCCGCTTCGAAAACCAGCCTTTGGTTCTTGCCGGCGGACACACGGACATCCACCCAATAGATGACATCGACCACAACATCGAACAGGAAGACACCTATTTTATTACCAGCATGGATTGCTACAAACACGCCCGTGCCATTGGTGACCACACTTCACTGGAACCCATCTACCACAAGATTCAAGCCAAAGGAAGGCCGTTGATTGTTTGGCCTTAGGACCGCGGAGCATCGGAGCATCGGAGCATCGGAGCATCGGAGCATCGGAGCATCGGAGCATCGGGTAACGGAGCATCGGCAATCGGGCATCGGAGCATCGGGCATCGGGGCATCCGGGGATATGTTCAAATGGTGGGGTTCGCTTTGCTCACCCCTATGTTCAAATTTTTCGAATACGGCTTATATTATTACCAATCCCCCCCTAAACAGTATTGAGACGACGTATCTCATCATAATAACAAATCCCAATTCATTTGAACATAAAGGCGAACACCTTTCGCCGCAACATGTAGCCGAACGAAATGAGGCGTACCATGTGAACAAGTTCTTTTGAAATTGGTAAACTTCCCAAGAAGGTAAAATCCCAACGCCGTGGGCGTGGCAGGATGATAGCCGGCGGCATGGCCGCCGGCGAAGTTTGAAGACAAAATCGTTTTGGCGGCATTTTTGTTCCTGCAACGCGAGCGATGTAGGCATCAAAAATGATGACAAAACTTCATGACAAAGCAAGAGGTAGGGGAAGCCCCTTCCGGGATGCATGTTCATATTTTCATATGGTATCCCTACATCAGCAAACTGACGTAGGGACTATGTTCAAATCATTTTGGGAAATCTCGTTTTTATGTGCAATCCCTCCTAAGTTTAATTGCGAGGGAATTTCTCTTTATAAAAATAACCTCCAAACTATAAGAATATCGGCGAACGGCAGTTTGCCGCAACGTGTTCCCGAACGGCAGTTCGGCGTAGCTGACGCAGCCGATGGGCAGTGGTGATCTGCATTAGACCCATCTTCAAAAAAAAACATTAACTTTATTACCAATTAAACCGATGGGTGCATGAAATCCATTTTGATAGAGATTGGAGAACTCTCCTACTTTGCGGGCAGGTTTTTCAGGGAGGTTGGGAAACGGCCCTTTGAGTATAAAGAGTTTTTGCGCCAGTGCTACAATATGGGCAATCGTTCTTTGTTGCTCGTAGGCATTACCGGTTTTATCATTGGTCTTGTGTTTACGCTGCAATCCCGGCCTACGCTACAGGAATTCGGGGCGGTATCGTGGATGCCTTCAATGGTGGGTATTTCCATCATCCGGGAAATTGGTCCGATCATCACCGCGCTGATCTGTGCAGGTAGGATTGGATCGGGCATTGGTGCAGAACTGGGTTCCATGCGGGTGACCGAGCAAATCGACGCTATGGAAGTTTCGGGAACCAATCCATTTAAGTATTTGGTGGTAACCCGGATTTTGGCGACCACACTCATGTTGCCGATATTGGTGGTGTTGAGTGATGCCATTGCTTTGTACGGCTCTTATCTGGTTGAAAACCTGAAGGGAGATGTATCCTTTCAATTGTATTTCAACGAAGTGTTTGGATCGCTGGAATTTGGAGATATAATACCTTCTACCGTCAAGTCTTTTTTCTTTGGCTTTGCCATAGGTGTGGTGGGATGTTTCAAGGGCTACACATGTGGCAAAGGTACAGAGGGAGTAGGCAGGGCAGCGAATGCTGCAGTAGTATATACGAGTATGGTATTGTTTATTCTTGACTTTTTAGCGGTACTGGTATCTGATATCTTTTACGACTTGTAAAATGGAAGATCTGAGTATAAAAAAACCGGTTATCACGATACGAAATCTGTATAAAAGATTCGGAGACAATGCCGTGCTCAATGGCTTTGACATGGATTTGTTCGAAGGTGAAAACCTGGTGATCATGGGCAAGTCGGGTTCAGGGAAGTCGGTAATGATCAAATGCCTGATCGGACTGGAAGAACACGACAGTGGTACCATCAACGTCATGGGCAAAGACATTGACGATCTGGAGGCAGAAGAACTCGATGAACTCAGAACAGAGATCGGCTTTCTCTTTCAGGGCAGTGCCTTGTACGATAGTATGTCGGTGCGGGAAAACCTGGAATTTCCGTTGAGGAGACACACCAAAAAGTTTGGTGTTATCAAAGACGCAGAACCATTGGTGATGGAGGCCCTGGAAAGTGTAGGCCTTGCCAAAGCCATTGACCTCATGCCCGATGAATTGTCGGGCGGTATGAAAAGGAGGATAGCCCTGGCCAGAACCCTGATATTAAAACCCAGCATCATCTTGTACGATGAACCTACCACAGGGCTAGACCCCATTACCTCCAAAGAAATAGTGCAGCTGATGCAGAAAGTACAACAGCAATACAAGACATCGTCCATCATCATTACCCATGATGTAGACTGCGCCCGCGCCATTGCCAACAGGATGATTCTATTGATCGATGGAAAGAATTATGCCGAAGGAAGTTTCGATACTTTAAGGAAAAACCATGATCCCAAAATACAAGCCTTTTTCAAATGAAAACGCACGATAAAACAGCAGGAGAAAAACTAAAACTCGGCATCTTTGTGATTGCGGGTCTTGTTTTATTTATCATTGGTGTCTACCTCATTGGCAACCAACAGAGTATGTTTGGCAGCACCATCAGGCTCTATGCCAGTTTTCAAAATATCAATGGCCTGAAGACCGGCAACAATGTCAGGTTTTCAGGATTGAACATCGGTACGGTCAAGTCCATCAGCATGCTCAACGACTCCATCATCGTGGTGGGCATGGCCATCGATCAAAAATCGTCACATCACATTCACACGGGAGCTACAGCCGCCATAAGTACCGACGGATTGGTAGGCAATATGATCATCAACATCATAGCCGGAAAAAATGGTGGTACTGCCATCGCAGAGGGAGACACTCTGCTCTCTTTTCGCAAACTCAGCACGGATGAGATGCTTTCCACCCTCAATGTTACCAATGAAAACGCGGCCATGCTCACTGCGGATTTACTCAAAATCACCCGAGCCATCAACGCCGGAGAAGGTCCATTTTCTACGCTGATCAAAGACAAAGCTGCCGCTGAAGACATAAGTCTTACCCTGCGCAATATTCACCAAACCTCTGCTGCTGCCCTCAGGATCATGCAACACACCGATCAGCTCATTTTATCCCTCAATGATAAAAACGGGTTGGCAGGTCTGGCCAAAGACTCCCTCACCGCCAACCACATCCGCAGCGTAGCAGTCAATCTGGACAAGACCAGTGCTCACCTCAATGAAGTCGTTGCAGATCTGCAATCAACCATCAATGAGATCAGGCATGGAAAGGGAACCCTCAACTATTTAGTCAACGACACCACCCTGGCCATCAAAGTAGATACTACCATGGGCAAGCTGGACTTGACCCTGGATCAACTCCATCAAGCGGGTATCAAACTCAATGAAAATCTGGAGGCCCTCAAACACAATTTTTTATTCAGGGGATACTTCAAGAAACTGGAGAAGGAGAAGGCGAAGAAGTGAACATGTTCATATTCTTGTGCCGATAAAACGCAGTTTTGGTCGGTATTCATATGTTGCCCCTTCATCAGTAAACTGCTGCAGGGGCTATGTTCACATCATTTCGGATTCTTTTGTTTGTATGAGTGATTCCTCTTATGCTGAATTGTGAGAACATATCTCGTTTCAAAAACAAATCCCAATTTATTTGAACATGGAGGCGAACGGCCGTTCGCCGCAACGACTAGCCGAACGAAGTGAGGCGTAATCATGTGAACATGGCATTGTCCTTTAATCCTATTGACAACTTTCCTAAGAATGCTAAATACCAACACGGAAGGTGTAATAAGATGATAGAAACCACATCGCATATCCTAATTAAACTCCATAGGCGTGACAAGATGATAGAAGGCACACAGAAGATCCTATCTAAACACCATAGGTGTGACAGGATGATAGAACCCATTCATGCATTTCCAATCCCAACGCCACAGGCGTGACAAGATGATAGAAGGCACACAGCAGATCCTATCTAAACACCGTAGGTGTGACAGGATAATAGAACCCATCCATGCATTTCCAATCCCAACACCGCAGGCGTGACAGGATGATAAGACGCACCACAAAATAATGTAGGGTGTAACAAAAACCAATCTATTGTCGCAAACCAAATAATTGTTTATATTTGTCTTATACACTGCATTCTCTGTCTCGAAAGCTATTTTTCAAAATATAATATGGTTTTTGGTTCATTTAATGCATGGTATCAGAAGAATATTTTTCACCCCTTGCCAAAGGTCTGCGACCTAAGGACGGCGAAGCCATGTAATATTTATTGGGTTTTAGAGATTAGAAAAGTAAGTCACAGAAAACAGAAAATCAGGTATTTGTTTCTTTTGGAAAGGACATGGCGCTCACCATGAATTGGTGAGATCAGAAAAAAAATGATGATGAAATAATTGCCAACGTAAAGTTGACTTCAGGTGAAAAATTGAGGTGATTTGGTCGAGCGTGATAAAGTTGAAAATTTAGGGTTATTAAACGTTTAAAATACGACTACCATCCAAATTTGATTGAAATTTGCCAAAACAAACTCATGATTGAAGTTTCAAGAGGCAATTACAAAGGTGAAGAGAAGTATTTTCTAAAGTTTGACTATAATCAACACTTGATTCAGAAAATTAAATCGATAGCTGAAGCTAAGTACAGTGGGACTTTGAAATGCTGGCACATTCCCATATCCCAGGATACGTGGCAACAGTTTATAGCCTTACAAATACCGTATACCTATAGTGAGAAAACAGCACCGCAAGCTATGAGTTACCCATCCGGGACCGCTTTAAAAGCATCAAAAACAAGCGACAATGCCGGCATAGGAGAGACTCCACCATCAGCAGATCTTAAGTTGGATGCAGACAAAGATGCTGACATACATTCTACAAAGAATGGCGTACAAGTAACTTACACAGGCGGTTATTTTATCGTTCAACTGGCTTACAAAGTAGATGATGTATTATTTCTAAAAGGATTAAAAGGATATTGGAATTCAAAAGGAAAACACTGGGTGGTCAAAGGGAGCATGGAACATTTGAACCAATTACAAAACCGGTTTAAAATATTTGACGAAAAGAAATATGCATTCATCCAGGACTTAGTAGGAGCAGCGTCTGATGCTTTCAGACTCATTCTATACCGGGTGCCTGAGTATGTAGATGAAGTTATGGTCAAAGTAACGGGTTATAAAGCCAATGTAACCATCATTCAAAGGGTAGCAGGCAGGTCGTACCAAAAAGATGAAAAGCGCTGGGTGATACCCTATGATACCAGCGTCATCAAAAGGCTGAAAGAAGAGTACCAACTGGCCGGCGCCATCATTGAAGATAAGTTGCCGGACAAGACCAAAAGTTATGACAAAGAAAGACCATCCTATCGTGAGCACCAGCACTACTTTTTGTCAAAAACGTCGGAGGTTCATAAAGAGGTGATGAAAGCATACACCGATGTGCTAATTTCCAAAAGAATGAGTTTAAATACCATACGCAACTACGGGTCAGCATTCGTAAAATTTTTGGAATACCACCCTTCCAAAACGATTGACGAAATTACCCAGGGAGATATCAGAACCTACCTATCCCATTTGGGAAAACAAAAAATTTCAGAATCCACGATGCATACGGCTGTCAATGCCATCAAGTTTTATTTCAGGGATGTGTGTTACCATTCCAACATATTTCTCGACAAAATAGACCGTCCCAAAAAAGCGATTACCCTAAAAAATATATTGAGTGTAGAAGAGATCGACCGATTGCTGAGAGCCACAGATAACTTAAAACACTGTGCAATACTCTATACACTGTACAGTTCAGGCCTGAGGCTAGAAGAACTGATTCAACTTAGGGTAGAAGACATATGGTGGGACCGGGATCAGGTCATAGTAAGAAAAGGAAAGGGTAAAAAAGACAGGATTGTACCCCTGAGCAGGGTGTTAAAAACAGTGCTGTACACTTATTTCGACGAATACAAACCCGTATACTGGCTTTTTGAAGGTCAGTTTCGAAACGAGCAATACAGCCCCAGATCAGTACAAAATGTAGTCAGGAGGTGTGCAGAAAAAGCCAAAATCAACAAAAAAGTGACACCCCACGTCATTCGCCATTGTTATGCAACCCATCTTTTGGATGGAGGTACCGATGTGAGATACATCCAGGAGTTGCTGGGGCACAAAGACATAAAAACGACCTTGATTTATACCCATGTAACCACAAGGGATAAGATGAGGATAGAAAATCCCTTGGATAGACTAATGGGAGGAAAAGGAGAAAAACCGGAAAATTGATATTAAATTTGGGTAGATATAACGAAGTTATAGGCAAGCGTAACAGACGACACAACAACCATTAAACTGACAGACAATTATCGAAACAACAGGACGAC
>CALJKQ010000003.1 GCA_937973565.1 uncultured Saprospiraceae bacterium
AACCTATCCGAATGCTGTTCAAAGACGAAGTAAGGAGGGTTGGCCTTGCGATGGGCATAAGCAGCGATTTGATTGAAAGACATCCTTTTCCGGGACCGGGACTTGCCATTAGGGTTTTGGGTAAAATGTCCAGAGAAAAAATCAAACTTTGTCAGGAAGCAGATGCTATTTTTATTGAAAAGCTCAAAGAGCATGACCTGTATACCAAAGTTTGGCAGGCAGGAGCAATTCTGCTACCGGTCCAGTCTGTTGGGGTGATGGGAGACGAAAGGACATACGAATATACCATTGCCTTGCGTTGTGTGAATTCAGTAGATGGTATGACGGCCACATGGTCTGATCTTCCATATGAATTTCTTAATATAGTGTCCAGCGAAATCATCAACAATGTCAAAGGAATCAATCGGGTTGTATATGATATCAGTACCAAACCTCCGGCCACTATTGAGTGGGAATAAGTACATCGCGCTTATCCTGGCTGTGCTCATTGTGGGTTGCAGCCCTGCAACGAAGTTGCAAAAGGATAAACAAACTGACGTAATCACTAAGTCTGACCCCATTAAACAAGAGGGGCAGAAACCTCCTTCTGTGAAAGATACAACCGCGGTGATTCCCGAAGTAAAAACAGATGTACCTACAGTAAAGGATGGTGATCAGGATATCAAACCGGTTAAAAAATTCAACCACTTTGACCTGGCTGTAGTATTGCCATTTGACCCAAACGAAAACAACGAAAGATTTCTTCAATATTATGGTGGAATGAAGCTGGCTGCAGATGAATTGCAGTTGGAGGGCTATGACCTTACCGTAAAAGTCTACAATGCCGAAGATGCCAATCTTTTAACGACTCTTCAGACAGAACCCACACAATTGATTTTTGCGCCATCCGAAGAACAAACATTAAAACAAATTCTGGATTGGGGTAAAGCCAACAACATACCTGTTGTGTCGCCCTTTTTTAGCCTGTCATCTGTTGAAAATGCACCCCATTACGTGCAATTGAAACCCTCGCTTCGGTCCCATTTCGCATCCATGGTCAAACATGCCATTCAGCGATTTCCGCTGGATGATATTGTATTGGTGGGTAGAAATACAAAAAATGATAAGGCCTGGTTCAAATTCTTTCAATCAACTGCCTCTGAATTGCTGGAAAATCAAGCAGTGCAACCCATCCAGGAATACTTTGTGCTGGACGATTCTTTGACTACCGGGAGCCATGTCTTCACGGATTTAATCAATTCCGGCAAAAAGGTATTTATCTTTCCTAATTATTCTTACAAAGATGAACTCTATCTGTATAACGCTATGCGCCGACTTTTGGCTGAAAAAGGTACGAATATGGTTACCGTGTATGGTATGCCCATCTTGAAAGACTCTGAAAAAATGGGGTTTGATTTTTTCTCAGGATTGAATTTACATGTACCGGCTTCTCGCTATGTAGATGAGACCCGCGAAGAAGTAAAGTCTTTTGACCGCAAATTTTTTGATCGGTATGGTGCCTTGCCGGAAGGTGATGCTTATGAAGGTTTTGACCATTTCTTGTTCATCGGTCGTCATCTTTCCCAATATGGCCAAGATTTCCCCCAATACCTGAGTACCGACAACGGCCAGTACTTGCAGGCCAGATTTGATGTGAGGGCGGTTCACACAGAAGGTTCTTCAACGGAGATTGACTTTTTCGAAAATAAATACCTGGAGATTCTGTACTTCGATGGCACCAGGTTTATACAGGCATATTAAGGATGTTGTCAGATTCCAGACTTCAAAAACTGAAAGATGTCGTGAGAACACGACAATGGGATCTAACGGTAGTTTTGGAAAATGTGCACGATCCTCATAACCTGGGAGCTATTTTGCGAAGCTGTGAATCGATTGGTATTCCGGAAGTTTATATCCTTTATACGGAGCAGACACACAATTCTGCCAGATACATTGGCAGAAACGCTACCAGTGGGGTAGGAAAGTGGATAAAACCCTGGTTTTTTGATGATTTGCAGGAATGCATGGAGACCGTAAAATCCCGCTACAAAAGGATTCTGACAACCCACCTTTACGATGGGGCCACCAGTATCTACGAAACGGATCTTACGCAATCCCTGGCCATTTTACTGGGCAATGAAAAGAAGGGGTTGAGCACAGAGGCCATGAAATATTCTGATGGTAATATTTTAATACCTATCCATGGTATGGCCGAAAGTCTCAATGTATCCGTGGCGTCTTCTCTGATTGTATTTGAAGCCATGCGCCAGCGTATGGAGGCAGGTATGTATAATCATCCATTCGATCTGCAACATCCGTTGCAAAGTGCTTTATGGCAGGAATACCTTATGCAGGCCAGACCCAGAATGTATGAATCCGATGCAGCACTTTTAAACACCATGATCAACGATCAGTTGGAGCAAAAAAAAAGCTGACGGTTTCCCATCAGCTTTCAAACTTACAGTGTCTTAAATTTTAGTTCTTCTTAATGCGCTCTATGATTCCTCCATTATCTATTACTACTTCGGCATCTGCGTAGCCTCTGTTGAGGGCCTGAATCCTTGCTTGTTCTGCCTCATTATAATTTTCGAAACCGCCAAGGATAAAGATGGTCCATGCACCTTTCGTCCATTGTTCCAATCTTCCCAGGTCTTTTACTTTTTTGCTATCAAACCATATGGGATCTTCAAAACTGCCCAATCTCACTTTGTACTCTCTATTGTAAGAGTTTTCCAGTGGCTTTGTGTATTCAAAATTATTTGTTCCGGGGGCATGATCCCTTTTGGGAACAGTATTGGTCTTGGGTGAGGGTGGAGCAACCGTAGGTGTTACCTTGTTGTCGAGTTGAGACAACATCAATTCCAACTCCGAAGTGGATAATTCCTGCTCAACGATAAATGCATCCTTGAATCCTTCTCCTCTCACTTTGGCAAGCAAAACATCTGTTTCTGATCTTTCCAGAAAGTAACCCAATCTTACCTTCGTAGCATTGTTGACTTTTACTTTATAAATGTTACCAAACTTAACGAGGTTTTTAAATTTGCTAACATCACTATTGTCTGCAATCATGGAAGCCAATTGAATAAAGTAAACCCTTGGTTTGTCTTTAGTTGAAAGCACTTCCCCGATCGACACTCTCCTTGCACCGGTCAATAAAGCATCTATATTGTCGATTCCTTTGGTAGACACAGATGCTTCGTTTATAGCATAAGCAGCAGGCTCATTTTCTTCTTCTGCCACTTCGGTTTCAATAACGTTTACAAGTGGAGCCTCATACGTTTCAACCGTGTAGTTGTGTTCTGTAATGGGAGCTCTGTAAATATCCTCTTTTCCTTTGCCCTCCATGCGGTCAGATGTAAAGTACATCACTAAGTTTTTTACGTAGGGAAAGTAGTCGTTGGAAACGGAGTTGATTCCGTAGCCTGCGTATTGTACATTGAGAAAGCCTGCGCTTGTATTTTGTGCATAAAATATATCATAGCCCCCCATTCCTTCGTGACCATTTGAAGCAAACCAGAGCATACCACTTGCATAGAAGGGGGTGATTTCATCACCTTTGGTATTGACATCTTCACCTAAATTTTCAGGACTTGTCCATTTGTTTCCGTCAAAAGTACTTCTGTAGATATCCATACCGCCAAACCCTCCGGCTCTGTCTGAGCTAAAGTAAAGTGTCAAGCCATCTTCGGAAAAACAAGGACTGTAGTTGCTGATTCCTTCTCCATTATGAGGAAATGCGATCATATTATTGAGACCAAAACCATTGTAGTCTGCCAGGTAAATAGAGGACCCTTTCATTCTTTCCAACGGTGAATTTCCGTTTTCAAGGGTAGAACAAAAGGCAACTTTGTTGTGTGTGGTAATGGAAAATGCTTCCATCCTGGTTTCGTTGACTTTCCCTTCCATAAAAAGTGCTGAAGCAGTTGCATTTTGCAGTGTTTTACACAGATAAAGGCTGCGGGAATCCTTTAATATTTCAGCAGTCTGGGGTGTCATGAAAGGAGATTTGGCACCGTTGAATACAACCACTTGTTCGTGCAAAACTGCTCCAAATTCAGACATCGGTGTATTCATATCCAAATTCATAACTTTTTTTGTGTCTTCGGTACGAAGCAGCTCCTTTGCAAAAATGCAGCTTTGAACCTGCTTTTGCGCAGCTTCTTTTTGTTTTCCACTTACTTTGCTGAATTTTTTAATGGCTTCATCGTACTTTCCACCCATCTTTAAGGCCAGTCCATAGTCAAAAAAGATTTGGTCATCGCACAACTTCATGCTTTCCATCATGCTATAAGTAGCAATAGCAAGGTCAATTTTGCCCAGCTTCATCTGCAACTCTGCCAATAATGAATACGCTTTGCTGTCGTTTGGATTTTTAGCCAGATGAGAATTGATTTCTGTAAGGGCTTCTGTATACATGCCCTTGTCCATCTGGGTTTTAATAGGTTCTAATCGGTCCTGTGCAATGCTTGTTCCGAATACACCCACAATAAATACCAGCGCAAAGGCCAGTTTTAGTTTCTTATTCATGAGACACTTAGTTTTAAATATAAATATTTACGTTACAAATATATGGTAAATGTTTATAATGTGTGTTTTATACATTACCAAATTATCTAATGTTTAATCACATTTTTAATTTTTATTATATAAAGTATGGAGATTGACGGCTTTACATATCTGCTAATATCTTATTGAAGATCGCCTGTCCATTATTTGAGCACTCTTTTTAAACTTAAACTGCTATTTTTACACCGGTATGTGGTCCCAAAACAATCCTTCCTTTTATATAGCCCGTCGCCTTGCGGTTTCGGGAAAGAAGTCATTTATAAGGGTAATCCTTGGTATTGCCATTGCAGGCCTGGCATTGAGCACGGCTGTTATGATCATGAGTTCTGCAATTATAACGGGTTTTAGAAATGAAATCCACTCTAAAATATTTGGCTTTTGGGGGCATATACATATTTACGATGCAGGGGTTACACGTAACTTTGATCTAAGACCTATTACCCTGACTTCTGATTTGTACAGCGATTTGAAATCTGTCCAAAAAGTTGAGTTTACAGGACCTGTCAAGATTTTAGGTTTTGAGCTTGATGGTCTGGAATACGAGCAGTCAACCCGGGGAGGTGTGAAATCGGTGCATCCTTATATTGTTATGCCTTGCTTGCTTGAGAACAAAACAGACCTGCTTGCCGGGCTGTTCAAAGGATTGTCAGATGATTACGACTGGTCTTCGATGGATAGATTCATGGTGGAAGGACAAGGGCTCATGCCAGGAGACACCAGTCCCTCGATTGTGATAAGCAGAATCATTGCGAAAAAGCTTCAGGTAAAACCGGGAGCCAGGCTGATAGTATCTTTTGTAAAAGACAACAGTAAAATCAGGAGGGCATTACGCGTTGCCGGTATTTACAATACCGGACTTGAAGAATACGACAAAAGATTCATTCTGGGCAGGGCGGCCATGCTGCGGCAAATTCTGGGTTGGTCACCGGATCAATATAGCGGCATAGAAATTTTTGCAGAAAATGTTTCAGATGTGAAAGTCCTAAATGATTTCATTTACACACAGATTTTACCACCTCAGCTTTATTCAGAACCTATCTATGAAAAATTTCCAGGTATTTTTGAATGGTTGACACTGGTAGACATCAATTCGCGTGTAATTCTTCAACTGATGGCACTGGTAGCTATGATCAACCTTACCACCGTTATCTTGATTCTCATTCTGGAAAGAACCAGGATGGTGGGTGTACTCAAGGCCCTGGGTGCTAATAACTGGACCATTCGCAAGATTTTCCTTTACCATGCTGCTTATATTCTCTTATTGGGCTTATTCCTGGGCAATCTTTTAGGACTGGGGCTGGCTTATCTGCAGAAATTCACGGGCTTGATCAAACTGGATGAAGCAAGTTACTATTTAAGCGAGGCACCTATCCACATCGATTATATGCAAATTTTACTCATCAATTTGGGAGCCTTCCTGATTTGCATGATTACCCTTGTCCTGCCTTCATTTATTGTTACCCGGATAAGACCGGTAACGGCACTAAGATTTGGCTGATGGCCCGATGGCATGCTATATTTTCAATTTCAGATGAAGTGCCCATACGCTGGCAAAGACTCTTGATGCATTTTTTATACCCATGGAATCCCATGGTTGTTCACCTCCCTTCAAAGGGGTTGTTCAATTGGTTTTTGGATCTTCTATTTTATATATTGGATGTGCTTTTCTTGCCGGAGTTGTACAAAGCATTGTATGTTGCCTTTAAGCCAAACATCAGGAAACTCAATACCGAAGAGATACATATTGCTCATTCAGTATTTTATGACCTGTTAGACACCGATAAAATCATCATTGATGAACAGTCCCGTAGGGTGAGCAAAAAACTGGGCGTTGCTTATGTCACTTTTGGACTCATCCATTGCTGGAAGTCATTGAATAGAGATGTTTTTATCCATGAACTGGTGCATGTCTTCCAATACCAGTTATTCGGTTCCGTTTATATTGCACATGCATTGAGGGCTCAAATGAGTCACCCCTCGTATGACTATGGCGGACTTGAGGGCTTGAAAACGGCGATGACACAAAAAAAACCTTTCCTTTCATTTAATTTTGAGCAACAAGCCTCTATTATTGAACATTTTTACAATTTGCGCAATCGGTGCACCGATGAAGAAATGAAAAGCCATTGGTTTCCATACGTCCATTATTGGAATGAGCTGTTATCCTTAAAAAAAGCGTTTTCTCCAAATAAATAAAAAAGATTTCTTTAAATTCATATCATTTATTCTTTTTAAGGTATATTTGTAAGGAAATAACAGAATATTATTCTTAACTAAAATTATTTACTCATGGGAAAAATCAAGGTAGCCATCAATGGCTTTGGTAGAATTGGAAGATTGGTCTACAGACAGATTTACAACATGGAAGGTATTGATGTTGTTGCCATCAACGACCTTACAGATGCAGCATCTTTGGCACATCTTCTCAAGTACGATACAGCACAAGGCAGATTCAATGAAAAAGTGGAAGCTACAGAGGGCGCGATTGTGGTCAATGGAGATAAAATCAATATCTATGCACAGAAGGATCCATCCCAAATTCCATGGGGCAACCACGATGTAGATGTTGTTCTGGAGTGCACCGGATTCTTCACTTCTGATGAAAAAGCAGCGCTTCACCTAAAAGCGGGTGCAAAAAAAGTAGTAATTTCTGCTCCAGCTACGGGTGATTTGAAAACGATTGTATTCAATGTAAACCACCAAATTCTGGATGGCTCCGAAACCATCATCAGCTG
>CALJKQ010000004.1 GCA_937973565.1 uncultured Saprospiraceae bacterium
ATGAAAGTGGCAACATCTGGGGCAGTACCAACAATGGTATATTTTGTTTGTTGGCAACAAGCGACAAAAATAAAAAATCATGGGAAATCAGGCATTTTACGGAAGCCGGCGGGTTGCAATCCAACGAATTTAATACCAATGCTTTCACCAAATTGCCCAATGGCGATTTCTTGTTTGGAGGCGTCAACGGTGTTAACATATTTAATCCCCAAAACATCCTGGTCGTCACCTTCCTGCCCAATGTATTCATTACCCAATTGATGGTGGGCAATAAAGTAATCCGGGCAGGTGATGAATCCGGCATTCTCGAAAAGGCCATCGAATATACCCCTAAGATTACTCTTCGCCACCATCAGGATTTTATTACTCTGGAGTTTGCTTCCCTCGATTTCAGGGCACCGGATCAGAACAAATACCGGTACAAAATGGAGGGCATCAGCGATGAATGGATTGAACTGGGGGCAAGGCATGTGGTTACTTTTTCTCACCTGCCACCGGGCGACTATGTATTCAAAGTGCAGGGCACCAATAGCCTGGGCATCTGGAGTGGCAAAGAAGCAAGTCTGGTTATTGAAGTTTTACCTCCTTTTTGGAATACCTGGTGGGCGTACCTCTTTTATTTGGCGGCCCTGATATTTGCTATTCGCGCTTATTTTAAGTACCGACTCAGACAAAATGAAATGCAGGCTGCGCTGGATTATGAGCAGCGAGAGGCCAAAAGAATCAAAGAACTCGATGCCGTGAAGACCCAGCTTTACAACAACATTACCCATGAGTTCAGAACACCTCTGACGGTGATACTCGGTATGGTTCATCAAATCCGATCCTCAACATCGCAGTACCTGGATTCAGGATTGGTTATGATCGAAAGAAATGGCAAAAACCTGCTCAACCTGGTCAATGAAATGCTGGATCTTTCCAAGTTGGAAGCAGGCAAAATGGAACTCCATACAGAGCCGGGTGATGTGGTCAATTTTATCCGTTACATCGTGGAATCTTTTCATTCATTTGCGGAGACCAAAGGAGTAAAGTTCCATTATTTGTCATCATTGGACAGCTACTATACCCGGTTCGATACTGAAAAGTTGCGGCAGATCTTATCTAATCTCTTATCCAATGCGCTCAAGTTTTCATCTGATAATGGCGATGTTTATATTTCCATATCATTAGAAGAAGGAGAAAGGAACTGTCTGTACATCAAAGTCAAAGATACCGGCTCCGGTATTCCTGAGCACCAGCTATCTTCCATCTTTGACCGGTTTTATCAGGCAGATTCCAGCCACACCCGCAAAGCAGAGGGCACCGGCATAGGCTTGGCATTGACCAAAGAATTGGTTCAGCTCATGAATGGAACCATCACCGTGAAAAGCCCTCCGGTTGGGGCAAAAAAAGGAAGCGAGTTTACGGTCTGCCTCCCATTGGATGCAGTCGCAGAAATTGAAAATCCGGGTAAAGAAAAATATGCCACCGGAGATATCCCAGCAGCCAACCCAGTAAAAGCACCAGTTATCTCTCATGTTGACATCCGCAATAAGGATGCAGAGTTGATTCTTTTGGTTGAAGACAATGCGGACGTAGTAGCCTATACGGCCAGTTGTATGCCTGATTACAGGTTGGCAGTGGCAAAGGATGGTAAAGAAGGACTCGAAATTGCCACCGAAATCATTCCCGACCTGATTATCACCGATGTGATGATGCCATTGATGGATGGTTTTGAGATGGTACAAAGACTTCGGCAGGAAGAAAAGACCAGTCACATCCCCATCATCATGCTCACTGCCAAAGCAGATCAGGAAAGTAAGCTAGAAGGCCTTGAACATGGCGCAGAAGTGTACCTTGAAAAACCATTTTACAAAGAGGAGTTGCTATTGCGCATAAGAAAGCTCTTGGATCAACGCAAGATTCTTCAAGGGGTTTACGCCAAATTGGCCGGCCTGGTACCCGGGCCCATTGAAATACCAGATGAAGAGATTGCGGAGGTGGCAACACTGCCTGTTTCAGAAATTGAAGACCAGTTTGTAGTCAAGGTGAGAGAGGAAATAGAACAAAACCTTCACCTCGAAACCTACAATGTTGATCAAATGTGCAAACACCTCTTTATGAGTTATTCGCAGCTGCACAGAAAGCTCAGTGCCTTGATAGATCTTTCCCCCAATCAATACATCAAGGTCCTGCGTTTGAAAAAAGCATGCGCGCTGCTTAAGGAAACCAACGCCACCAGCGCCTCCATTGCCAACCAATGTGGCTTTGGTGACGCCGGCTACTTTGGCAAAGTATTTAAGCAGGAGTATGGTATGACACCGCAGGAGTGGAGGGGTCAGCAGCATTAACTTCTGTCTGAAGGTCAATTTATACCTCAGAACTCGTAGGTATTATACAACCTGGATTTGTCATACCATAAGTGGAGCCCGGGCTTTTGGGTTAAATTGCACGGGGATCCATAAAAAATATGAAACACATTATGCTTTTTTGGCCCACAGCCGTTTTCATCAGTAATATTGTAGCATGAAAACCTGGATTGTTGTATTTGTACTGTTCCTAAATGTACCCTTTTGGGCACAGCCTTATTCCTTTTCTTCGAGAGGTCTGGGTGGGGGAGGAGCTTTATTTTCGCTATCCATCAACCCTGCCAATGCTGATGAATATTACGTTTCCTGCGATATGGGTGAACTGTTTCATACCATGGATTACGGCAGGAATTACGATCAGGTACACTACAGTCAGTTGGTAGCGGGCCATGACTCCAAGGTATGTTTTACCCAAACACCCGGTCTGCTGTATTCGATCAATTATGCCAATAACCAGATCGTGCCGGTAAAGAGCTCCAATGGAGGCCTAACCTGGACGGCATTGGCAGGCAATCCCGACCCTTCAGAGCAGACTTATACCTTGCGGGCAGATTACGAAAATCCCCAAAGACTCATCCTCGCCTATTACGGTCAGTTGTATATCAGTCAGAATGGTGGCACTTCCTTTACCCAGTTTCACACTGCCCTCAATGGCGGCAGTGGAGTGGTGGTAGGGGGTGTATTTTTTGACGGCAATGCCATATGCGTAGGCACCAATGATGGTTTGTTGTACTCTTCCAATGGAGGTGTCAACTGGAGCAATCTGGGCACGAATGGCATAGCTGCGGGACAGGCCATCTGGTCGTTTGCAGGTGCCAAACAAAACGGCATTACCCGACTGTTTTGTATTACTGCCAATACAGGTGATATCTACGCCGGACTAACCGGAGCGGATTATTACAGCTTTGCCAAAGGTATTTACAGCATGGATTTTGGGGCGGGTAGCTGGGTTTCGAAAGTGACAGGTGGCATCGACCTCAGCAGCGATTTCCCCATGTTTGTGGGCATGGCACACAACGACATATCCACCGTTTACCTGGCAGGGAGCAATGATGTGGCATATCCTACCTTGTTCAAGAGCAGCAATGGGGGGAATGCTTGGTCCAACACTTTTAATACAACTTCCAATCAAAACATCATCACCGGTTGGAGTGGTCTGGGGGGCGACCGGGGCTGGGGTTATGGAGAATGTGCTTTTGGCATCGAGGTATGCAGGAGCAATGCCAATCGCGTGATTTTTGGTGACTATGGTTTTGTACACGTTACAGCCGATGGCGGTGCAAGTTGGCGACAAGCCTATACACATACCGACGATCAACATGCTGCCGGGAGCAATACACCGCCGTTTCAATCATACAGCAGTATAGGATTGGAGAATACCAGCTGCTGGCAGGTTTTTTGGTCAGACGCCTCCAATATGTGGGCCTGCTATTCCGACATCAGAGGCATGCGCAGCACCGACAAGGGAGAAAAATGGTCGTTTAATTATTCGGGGCATACTGCTAATACCAGCTATCGTGTGGTGAAACTGGCCAATGGCACGTTGTTGGCGGGTACTTCCAACATCCACGACATTTACCAAAGCACCTACCTTACTGATGCCCGGCTCGATGTGGCTGATGCCAATGGTAAAATCATTTACAGCACCAACAACGGACAGAGCTGGCAGTTGCTAAAGCTGTTTAATCATCCTGTATTTTGGATTGCAACCGACCCCAATAACAGCAATCGTGTTTATGCCAGTGTCATCCATTACAACAACAATGCAGGAATCGGCGGCATCTATCGCACAGATGATATCAACAACCTGGCCGGAGCTACCTGGACATTATTGCCCAATCCGCCACGAACCGAAAAACATCCTGCCAGTGTGGTGGTACTCAACGATGGGAAAATGGTATGTACCTATTCCGGCAGACGCAATGGGGCAGGCACCTTTACGGCCAGTTCGGGGGTTTATTTGTACGACCCGGTGACCAATACCTTTACAGATAAATCGCATACCGGCATGCATTACTGGACCAAGGATGTTGTGATAGACCCATCGGATCCATCGCAAAACACGTGGTATGTATGCGTGTTTAGTGGTTGGGGCGGTGCTCCCAACGGCCTAGGTGGCTTGTATAAAACCACCAACCGGGGGACCAGCTGGACAAAACTCACCGGATCGACCATCGACAGGGTCACGTCGATTGCATTTAATCCGGCCAATGCCAATGAAATTTTTCTCACAACGGAAGGGCAAGGATTGTGGAAGAGCAGCAACATCAATGCAGCCACCCCAACTTTTGTCAATCTTGCCAGCTATCCTTTTCAACAACCGGAGCGGGTATTTTTCAATCCCTATGATGCTACCGAAATGTGGGTCACTGCCTTTGGCAATGGCATGAAGAAAGCCATTATGCCCACTGCAGGATGTAAGACCGTCACTAATTTTTTGGACAACGGTCCGGGTTCTCTGCCTTACGCCCTTGCCTGTGCGCAGAGCGGCGATACCATTTTGTTTGCTTCCAATATGCTCACTGACACCATCGAATTGAACAACAACATTTTTCTCGATAAAAACGTAGTCATCAAAAATACATTAGCCCAAAAAGTAAAGATCAAAACCCAGTCTTACGCCGTCTTCTATGTGGCACGAAATACCCAGCTCACTTTTGAAGGCATGGAGTTTATCCCGGCATCGGGTGGCCTGTGTTTTGTGAATAACGGGATCTTGACCTTGCGAAATATTGCCACATCTAAGTCCTCAACAATACCCTTATTGTACAGCAATAATACAGGTGGGCAAGTGAACGTGGAGGGGCTTGTGTATTTGAAGTGAATTATGTGTAAAAATAGTTAAACCAGGAAACCACCTGAGCGCATCAATCAAAAACCATATACTGTATCTTGGTCATTTTCCAGCCTGCCAACATTTGTTTGAGTTCGCCCACTTCTTTCATGGCCATTTTTTTGTCAAGGAATACCTGTACAGTGGGAGGTGAAGAGGTTGACTTAGCCAGCTTATCATTCAGCTCTTGAAGGGTAAGGGGCTGATCGTTGAGAAAATAATAGCCCGGCATTTTGGGATTTACAGCCAGTTTTAAGCTGGGCAAAGGTTTGGCATCCATGGCGAAATCCACCTTAGGCAGGTTGTTGGGAGCATTTTCGGTGCGGATGTGGGTGGCTACCATGAAGAAAAATAAAAGAATAAAAACAATGTCGGGCAATGAAGCGGTTGACAAAGTGGGGTTAGAACGGCTGCGACCTTTGATTTTTAGCATGGCTTTAAGTTTTACAGATTATTGGATATTGGATTCCGATTCATACAGGCGGACCCGGATGTATTGAGAGATTTTTTCCTGTTCGGATTTGTCCAGTTGGTGAAGAGTAAGCCCAAACTCCTGATCGGCGAAGGTATTTCTGGCCTCATCCAGGCCTTTGCGGATACCGCTGTGGATGGAGGCAAAAGTGGCGTAATCGGAGGCAGGATCGTATTGGATGCCGATGTGGCATGGCGTATTTTTGTTGTTTACCAGTAGCGTTTTGACAATATCCGCTACCATTGATAACTCCACGAGTGATTTTTCAGCCATGATCTCATTGTTTCTGTTGACAAAAAATATAAGGGTAGAAGAAGCCGGTGTTTTTTGAGCAGCACCTTCCATTTTTGGGTAGAGGGGCATGTCCAAAATGCCAAGTTGGGTAATGGAGGTGGTAACGAGGAAAAAAATGAGGAGGAGAAAGGCTACATCGGCCATAGAACCCGCATTTATTTCGTGATTTCTGTTTTTTAGGCGTTTGTTCATAACAATTGAAGGATTTGGTATAAAAAACAGATGAAAAAATGGTTAAAGTCGGTGTATGCCCAATAAAAATATGGTTTCGAAGAGGGTGCTTTTGCGGGTGTTTTTTGGAAATGTGCCAAATTTTCACTGTTTTTCAATTAGTTAGCAGAATTTTTTTTGAAAAAAAAGAGTCAAATATTTGTTTGGGTAAAAATTCCGATTACCTTTGCAGCCGCTTTAAAAAAGCCAGATTCAATAACATTAATATTTTATCACAGTGAATACATTAAGTTACAAAACAGTATCCGCCAAAAAAGAGACCGTAGTAAGAAAATGGTGGGTGGTTGATGCTGAAGGAGAAACAGTGGGCAGGCTGAGTACAAAAATCGCAGCTGTGTTGATGGGCAAAACCAAGCCTTCATTCACCCCACACGTTGACACGGGAGATTATGTGATCGTGATCAACGCCGAGAAAGTAAGATTTACCGGCAACAAAGTAGACCAGAAAGAATACCTGAGTTACTCATTGTATCCGGGTGGTCAGAAAAGCACCACTGCCAGAGAAATGTTGGCTACCTTCCCTATCAGGGTTTTGGAAAAGTCGGTTCGTGGTATGTTGCCAAAGACCAAATTGGGTGATGCCATGTACAAAAAATTATTCGTTTACGAAGGCGGTGAGCATCCTCACGGAGCACAGAAGCCTGAAATTTTAAAATAATAAGAGAGCATGCAAACAAAAATGATCAATAAAGTAGGTAGAAGAAAGGCAGCTGTTGCCCGTGTTTACCTTACGGAAGGAAGCGGCAACCTTACCATCAACGGTCGTCAGCTTGAAGAATATTTCCCTGTTGTCAGCATCCGCATGAAAGTGGAGGAGCCTATGCTTACCTTGGGTATCGGCAAAGAGTTTGACATCAAAGTAGTCGTAAACGGAGGTGGATACAAAGGTCAGGCAGAAGCCATCAGAATGGCGATCTCCCGTGCTTTTGTGGAAGTAAAAGAAGACTATAAAAAGCCTTTGAAAGAGAAGAAGATGCTTACCAGAGATGCACGTGAGGTAGAAAGGAAGAAATTCGGTAAACCTAAAGCAAGAAAGAGCTTCCAGTTCTCTAAACGTTAATCCCTATTTTATCAGAATTATTATAAAGTTAAATA
>CALJKQ010000005.1 GCA_937973565.1 uncultured Saprospiraceae bacterium
AAAATCATAATTTTGTACCGGCATTTTGGGATATTACCAATGTAAATAGTCCAATAGCAGGCATTATCTTTAACGATATCACGACCAGAAAAGTAAGTGGTCAGGTTGCCGGTGGTTTGTGCAAAAAATCGGTTATTAAAGCACCCGCTGGGGACGCACAAAATCAAGGCACTGTCTGTGTAGTTGAAGTGCGAGCAGTAAATGGCTGTCTTGTCAGAGCCATTACCATTGACAATCAGGAAGGAGACTTTGAATTTTTAGAATTACCTCCTCTTGAAAAAATGACGGTTGCAGTCATTGAGCATTCGGATGTTGATATTAAAAGTGCATTTCAGGTACAGGGTGGATCAACAGTTAACCTAACCAAAGCAGATACCATTGTTGATTTCATCTACTTCGCACCGCCTGAAGTAGAAATCACAACCGGATTAGATACGGTACCAAATTGTTCACCACCCAAAATTGTTTTGGAAAAATCAGAAAACATTACCGTTGAAGTAAAAGTAAAGGAAACTTATATTTCAACTCCCGGAGACGATGGTATCTGTTATTTAGATACTGCAGACCTTCAGATAATTAATGGATTTTCAGATACCAGAATTGACACCACCTTGAGCGGTGGTTCACTTCAATATTCTTTTAGGGTTGGAAATCCGAATCCTTCTCCTCCCTATCTTAAAACCTTACAAATAATTGCGACTTCTATTCCTGCAGGAAGGATAGGTAGTCTTGTGAAGCAGGCAATCGTAACAGGTACAGTAAACAAATTACAAACATTTACCACGATGATGCCTTTTATGCCGTCCGTAATCCTTCGTGATCCTCCGGGTGATGGTAGTTCGGCATTTATTGAAAAAACTGAAAAAGTATGTAAAACCACAGAGCTTTCAATGGAAGTAGAAACTGGGGTTGCGGGGAGCGTTGACATTGAGATTGCCCCTACCATCCAATTTGTGGTGGCCCCTTTTGGACTGGGTAAGATTGTAACTGTAGATCCGGATTTTCAGATCAACATTGAAACAGAAGTAACTTACAGCAAAGTTTCTTCTAATTCTTTTCAAACTTGTGTCAGTTTTAATAATAGAATTGCTACCAATGACGAAGAATTAATCGTAGGTGGAGAAAGGGGGGGTGACTTATATGTAGGTGAAGCCATCAATCTTGTTTTTGGATTTGCAGATAAGGTTTCATTTGATACTTGTACGGTAGATGTAAAACAAATTGTGGAAGTGGAACCGGGTAATTTTGCAACCACTTTTGTCTATTCAGAATTTAACATCAAAAATAATGTAATCCGATATCTGGGTAATCTGGCTGAAGATTTAAATACAGATTCCAGCACAAGGGTTAATTATTTGGAGTCTATTGATAGATGGGAATCAATTGTGGCGAGAAATGACAGCCTGAAACAAAAAGCAAAACTTATCCGTAACCTCTCATTTGATGCAGGTATCGAGTATGCTTATTCTGAAACATCCGACACCACGGAGACCGAATTTGAACAAAATAGTTTAAATACAGATTCAAAAATTGGTACTACATTTGGGTTTTCAGGCGATAACGCGGGTGCAACTTTTAAAGTAAATGCATTGGTTAAGTCCAGCAATACCCAGAAAACGGAAAATGGCACGGAAAAAGGACTAACAACAGGGTACACCCTCAAAGACAATGATCCCGGAGATGCGTTTACAGTTGATGTAGCTATGGATACCGTCTATAAAACGCCGGTGTTCAGAATTCGTGCAGGGCAGTCATCTTGTCCGTGGGAACCGGGTACCGCCAATAGAGAAGCTCCGAATCTTCAAATAGCAGAAGGCTCTCAGTTTACGGCGGTTAATGTTCCTGCCAATGAGCCGGCAGTATTTAAACTAAACCTGGGCAACTTGAGTGCAACCAATGAAGATTGGACCTATGGATTTACGGCTGTGGCCGGAAGTAATCCAGATGGAGCCATTATAAAAGTAAATGGACAACCTCTGAACAACAATACAATTCAATATGTTGTTCCCTACAACTCATCCATTCCAATTACACTAACTGTAGAACGAGGCCCCATAGCATATGAATATGATGGCTTAAAAGTTGCTTTGGTTTCTGAATGTGAATTGGCCAGAGATTTTGCCCTATCATTACAGAGCGACTCGATGTTCTTTTCAGCCATAGATCTCGGTGTAGATTTTATAAGACCCTGTAGTGAAGTGGATATCAATGTTCCAGAACAAAACTGGGTTGTGATCAACAATGACCCCCTGCAGCCTGGAACATTAAGGCGGATTACTGTATCCGGATATGATTTGAATTCTCCTGATTTTCAACTAATACGTTTACAGTACAGAAGGACCGATGGCAATGGTGCCTGGATCAACCTCCCAACTCCAAATGGAATTTATGAGGCATATAATCCAAAATGGTCGGGTTTCAATTCTGTTCCAAACGACCCTGACACCCTGTTGTTAGAGCCTGATTTCACACAATTTATGTGGGATACGGATGAAATAGAAGATGGAAATTATGAAATTCATGCATGGGCAGTTTGTTCCGGAGACGCCTCTGATAAACCAGGTTATTCTGAAATCATCAAAGGCAAGATAGACCGTGAACCTCCGAGGCTCTTGGGCGTACCTCAACCATCAGATGGCGTATTCCATGTTGGCGACGAAATTTCTTTCACTTTCAATCAGGATATAAACTGTAATAAGTTAATCCAGGCTGATTTACTCAATGCCAACAATGTTGGTTTGTATGATGCAGAGACCGGTCAATTGATCGATGCAACAATTTCATGCGTGGATAATAAAATTGTAATTCACCCCAACTTCCAGAATAAATTTTTTGAAAACAAAATTTTGAGGGCAGAGCTTCATGACATAGAAGATTTAACGGGAAATGTTATGTTGGAAACCGATTGGGAATTTTACGTTGACCGCAACGAACTGGCCTGGCTTACAGACAGCATCGAAGTAGTCAAATATGTGGATGAAAGCAAAACCATATCGGCGAAAATTCACAACAGAGGAGGCTATCCTGTACCCTATAGCTTTAAACACTTGCCGGAATGGGTTCACGTCTATCCCGACAGAGGCACTTTGGTAGCCAATGAAGTTCAGGAAGTATTTTTTACCGTAAGTGACAATCTTGAATTGGGAGAATTGCAGGATACCATCATCCTGCACACAGAAACGGGTATCAATCCTTTCTTTATGGGAG
>CALJKQ010000006.1 GCA_937973565.1 uncultured Saprospiraceae bacterium
CTCGCCCACAGTCTTCTGCTCTACCATTTGCTTTAATGTTGGGTAACTAGCCAATTGCGGATCTTCCTTCATAATGGCAATGGCAGCATTTCTGGCTTCTTCTAAAATTTTGGCATCTTTGACAAGGTCAGCCAGAACCAAGTCTGGCAAACCGCTTTGACGATAGCCTAAAAATTCACCCGGTCCACGAATTTCAAGATCTTTCTCAGCCACGACAAAGCCATCGTTAGTAATCGTCAAAATCTCTAAGCGCTCTCGAGTCGCTTGTGACTTTTGTTCTGATACCAGATAGCAATATGATTGATCGGCACCACGACCGACTCGGCCACGAAGCTGGTGCAGTTGCGCCAATCCGAAGCGATCAGCATTTTCGATGACCATCACCGAAGCATTGGGTACGTTTACCCCCACTTCGATCACTGTGGTAGCCACCATGATCTGTGTTTTTTTCTCCAGGAATCTTTTCATCTCAAAATCCTTATCCGCCGGTTTCATCCTGCCATGCACTACGGATATATGATATTCGGGCATAGGAAAATATTGCAGCAACATCTCATAGCCTGCCATCAGGTCTTTAAGGTCAAAATTTTCCGACTCCTCTATCAATGGAAAAACTACATAAATCTGTCTGCCCTTGGCAATCTCGGCATGCATAAAGGCAATTACCTGAGGTCTGGCGGTCTCAAATTTGTGTATGGTCTTGATCTCCTTCCTCCCTGCCGGCAACTCATCTATTACCGATACGTCAAGATCTCCATACATAGACAATGCCAGGGTGCGGGGTATGGGTGTAGCGGTCATTACCAGAATATGAGGGGCTACCTGATCGCTCTTTCGCCACAAACTGGCACGCTGCGCTACCCCGAAACGATGTTGTTCGTCGATGATGGAGAGTCCCATGTTTTTAAATACTACGTGATCTTCGATCAATGCATGGGTGCCGATTAAAATATCTATAAAGCCATCTGCCAGCAATTGTAGTGTTTCCTGCCTCTTTTTGCCCTTCACCGAACCGGAAAGATAAGCCACCCTTACACCCAAACCTTCAACCATGCCGGATATGGTTTCAAAATGTTGGGTAGCCAGTATTTCTGTAGGCGCCATCAGACTGGTCTGGTAGCCATTGTCAATGGCCATCAACATGGTCATCAAAGCCACCACCGTTTTGCCGCTGCCCACATCGCCCTGCAACAAACGGTTCATCTGGAAGCCGGCACCCAGGTCTGCCCTGATTTCTTTGAGCACGCGCTTCTGGGCATTGGTAAGGGTGAAAGGCAATTTTTCATTGAAAAACCGATTGAATTTCTCACCAATCACTTCAATTTTCGCTCCTTTCAGTAACTGTTTTCTGCCATCGCGTTTTCGGATCAACTGCAATTGCAAAAAGAAAAATTCTTCAAACTTTATCCGGTTTTGGGCGAGGTCCCTTTGGTTTTCATCCTTCGGAAAATGTACCCATCGGAGCGTTGTCAGCCGGTCAGGAAAGTGAAGTTGTTGCAGCAGGTATTCAGGTAAATTTTCAGGTATGTCGTCGGGACCAATTTTTTCTAGAATGAACTTCAATAGCTTTCTTCTTCCTTTGCTGTCAAGACTCAGGCTATCCAGTTTTTCGGTGCTGGAATAAACGGGGTCCAGGGTTTTATGGAATTCTATATCGGCCACATACTCTTCCATTTCCGGATGGGGTATGCTGCGCTTGCCATTGTAAATGTTGACCCTGCCGTAAACAATGTATTCTTTGCCTTCCTTTAGTACCGATTCCAGAATCTTGATGCCTTGGAACCAGACCAGTTCTATGAAGCCTTCTCCGTCCTTGAGAAGGGCCGACAAACGCGACCTGTTACCCTTTCCTTTAATCTTTTCAATGGAAATAACCGTGCCTTTGAGCAACATTACGTCTCCATCGGCTCTAACATCCCGGGTGCTTTGAAATTGGGTTTTATCTATATACCTGAACGGAAACTGAAACAAAAGGTCTCTGGGACACTTAACACCCAATTCTTTGCGCAGGGCTTCTCCTCTCATTGGACCAACGCCTTTGAGAAACTCTATATCGGAATCCAGAAATGATTGTTCAACCATGCATTGAGCTAAGTCGGGAAGGGGCAAAGATACAACCATCGGTGGCTTTAGTGCCAGAAAAATTGAATTTGTCACCCCCTAAAAATGAGTGAAGTCAGCCACAATAATGATGTTTTTGGTTCCTTTTCCCCTCTATTTTCGTTACATTTGCGCAAAAATTTAAGAAATCATGAGTGGATCAGCAATTACCATTTCAAATGGCCAACTTAATGTGCCCAATGATCCGATCATTCCGTTTATCGAGGGGGATGGTACCGGAAGGGATATTTGGAAGGCATCTGTAAGGGTTATGGATGCAGCCGTTGAAAAAGCTTACGGCGGAACAAAAAAAATTCATTGGAAAGAAGTTTACGCCGGTGAAAAATCATTCCAAATGTTCAACAACTGGTTGCCGGATGAGACTCTGGATGAAATTCGTAAGTACCTGGTGTCTATCAAGGGCCCACTCACAACGCCTGTTGGTGGCGGTATTACTTCGCTCAATGTAGCCCTCAGACAAATGCTGGACTTGTATGTTTGTCTGCGCCCGGTTCAATATTTCAGTGGTGTGCCGTCTCCGGTAAAACACCCGGAAAAAGTAGATATGGTTATCTTCAGGGAAAATACAGAAGATATTTATGCGGGCATCGAATTCGTTGGTGGATCTGAAGACAGCGCCAAAATGCTCGACTACCTGCAAAACAATTATCCAAAATTTTTCAGCAAAATAAGATTCGGAAGCGCTGAAGCCATCGCCAATTGGAACCATGCGGCAGGCCTTGAGGGCTCTGATAAAGTAGAGGTTGGTATTGGTATCAAGCCTGTTTCCAAAGTAGGAACAGAACGTTTGGTACGTGCCGCCATCCAATATGCCATTGCCAACAATCGCAAATCAGTAACCATTGTCCACAAAGGAAACATCATGAAGTTTACGGAAGGAGGCTTCCGCGATTGGGGTTATGCTGTAGCTGATAAAGAATTTGGCGATAAGGTTTACACCTGGGCTACCTGGGAAAAAACCAAAAAAGAAAAAGGCGAAGAGGCTGCCAACGAAGAACAGAAATCAGCATTGGCATCCGGAAAAATTCTGATCAAGGATGCGATCGCTGACATCGCTTTGCAGCAGGTGTTGACCCGTCCTGAAGATTTTGATGTGATTGCTACCCTCAACCTCAATGGAGATTACCTGTCTGATGCCCTCGCTGCCCAGGTAGGCGGCATCGGTATCGCACCGGGTGCCAACATCAACTATGTCACAGGGCACGCCATCTTTGAAGCTACCCATGGTACAGCTCCCAAATATGCAGACAAAGACCAGGTAAATCCGGGTTCCGTAGTTCTTTCAGGAGAAATGATGCTCAGATATATGGGCTGGACAGAAGCAGCGGATCTGATTTTGAAAGGACTCAATGGTGCTGTTGCTAGCAAAAGGGTAACTTATGACTTCGAACGCCTCATGGAAGGAGCCACCAAAGTGAAGTGCTCTGAATTTGGAGATGAGATCATTAAAAACATGTGATCCGTTTTTCATCTAATTAAAAAGAAAAGCCCCGCGGTGAATACCCCGGGGCTTTTTGGTTTTTAGCTTTTATAAAGCCACACCTAATGAGAATCAGAGATCGTTACCCCAAATTCTCACACAAACACTTTGTTAATAAACTTACAGCACAATAGTTTTTATAGTAAGCCTTTCGGCTTCTGTTTTTATTTCAATGGGCATTTATCAGTCAACTTATTGCCAATCAATGCCGGTTATTGTCAAATAGACAAAAACCTTGCCAAACTTTGAAATATGGAAAATAAAGAAATGTAAATTGAACGGTGTTTCCGGTGAACTGTTTACGTGTTCGTCAATCCACCAAATTTCATTTGGGGATCCAATTTATAGTTATTTTAATTGTTTTATTTGCTTATTTTCATTAATACAGAATCCTGTAATGAAATTAAACCAAAAACAATATAATATTAAATACTCACTTCTGCTTTTATATGTGGATGCGGATCATAGCCTTCCAAAACAAAATCTTCAAATACAAAGTCGTCGATGTTTTTGACTTCCGGATTTATGCGCATGGTGGGCAACGGCCTGGGCTCTCTGCTCAATTGCAGTCTGGCTTGCTCCAAATGATTAAGATAGAGATGTGCATCTCCAAATGTATGCACAAAATGACCGGGTTTAAGACCACAAACCTGGGCCATCATCATGGTAAGCAAAGCATAGGACGCAATGTTAAAGGGTACCCCCAAAAACACATCTGCTGAACGCTGGTAGAGCTGACACGACAACTTGCCTTCAGCGACGTAAAATTGGAACAAAGCGTGGCAAGGCGTCAGAGCCATCTCACCCAATTCTGCTACATTCCATGCATTTACCATTATCCTCCGGGAATCCGGATTGGTTTTTAAGGTATGTACAGCCTGTGCAATCTGATCTACCACCACTCCGTTGGCACCCTGCCAACTCCTCCATTGTTTGCCGTAAACCGGCCCCAAATTGCCTTCATCATCGGCCCACTCATCCCAGATTCTTACGCCGTTTTCTTTTAGGTAGCCAATATTGGTGTCGCCTTTTAAAAACCACAACAGTTCATAAATTATACTTTTTAGATGCAGCTTCTTGGTTGTGACCATAGGGAAGCCTTGCTCCAGATCAAATCGCATCTGGTGCCCAAAAACACTGATGGTTCCGGTGCCGGTACGATCAGATTTTTCAACGCCGGTGTCCATGATGTGTTTTACTAAATCGAGGTATTGTCTCATGTGTGACTGCTGTGCAGCAACAAAGATAATCAAATGCCGCGGCATCAACAAAGCCCGACCTTTTCAAGCTACACTCTCCGTTAGTTGAGAAGTCCGTTTTCCAAGGATATTCTCACGAGACCGGCACTGTTCCTGGCATTGAGTTTGGCCAACAAATTGGCGCGGTGCGATTCTACGGTTTTGAGGCTGATAAACAATTTGTCTGCTATCTCCTGGGTGGTAAATTCTTCGGCGATCAATTTCAATACTTCTTTTTCTCTTCTCGATATTTTGGGAATGTCGGGCGAAGACTTGGCCGATGATTTTCTTCGGTTCATCAGGCCCTTCATTATGGTTTCGGTCACTTCTTTACTGAAATAGGTAGCTCCCCCCTGCACGGTATTAATAGCCTTCAACAATTCCTCCCTGCCTGTATTCTTAAGGATGTAGCCCTTGGCGCCATGATTAAGGATCTCTGACACATAACTTTCTTCATTGTACATGGAAATGGCCAACACTTTCACAGAGGGATGCGATGCTGACAATTGTTTGCAAACATCAATGCCCGACATATCCGGCAGATTAACATCCAGTAACACAATGTCGACACTGTGGTCTTTAACGTATTTCAATACAGACCCACCGTCATAACACCTTCCCACCACTTGTATACCTTCTTCCAGTTTAAGGATGGATTCTATCCCGTCCACAAACATGGTGTGGTCGTCTGCAATTAATACTTTTATCATGATCCAAATGGATTTTTGACCTGACCCGGTCTTTATTCAACAAATTTAAGTCAAAAAGAAAACGAAAACCCAGGGTTTTCCCCTAAAAATAAAAATGGGGATTTTCATGGATGTACAAATTAAAATTCTAAACCACCTTTGCAATATCAACAACTAAACAAAACTAAAATGATAGCCAACAATACAAAACTACTGGTCGCAGTTGCGAATGGTAATGAAAAAAAAGATTATATCATGGTCGTATGCATTATGATGCTCTTCCTGATAACCCTACTTTGAGTCTATTAATTTGCGAGTAATATTCGTTTTTTGTTGTGTGTTAGAATCCGAAAGGATCCCGGTGTTTTAAGATCGGTTTACAGATTGTGACAATAAAAAGGGTTGGGGACACAAAAATCACCCCTCGTTTTTGCCCCAACTCTTTTCTTGTCATCTGTGACCCGCCAACCCGAAACCAAAAAAATAATACTCATTGGGATTGACTATTGCATTAAAAGACAGCCTTCAAAAAGTTGGAGGCTTTCTTTTTTTACCCATGAAATTAAAGTTACCTTTGAAAAGAGGAAATTGTTCTGCCAATCACACATCTATGTCCAGACCTTCAGCTCATTTGTTTTTACATCTTCTGGTGTGGCTGACACTGGGATTCAACTCTTTTTCCCTTTTAGCACAAAAAAAGCCTTCCAACCCTTTAACCGGCCTGATAGAAGAACTAAAAGCTGCCAGAGAAGCCAAAGACAACAACCGATTGGCCGATGCATACTACCAACTGGCTCTGTATGAAGAAGAAGTCAATAAAAGCACTGAGGTAGCGTTTGATTATTTTATCTCCGCCAAACAATATTACGACCTGCAAAAAAATACGGCGCAATCCAACAAAATCAATCGCATCATTGCCCGTAGATACGCCAAATCGGGGTTTTCCTCTGAATCTATCAGCCTTTATGAAAACCTGATCAATTATTATCTGGGCAACAACGATGAAAAAACTGCATCCCACATTTACCACGAACTCAGCCTTGCCTATCGCTTGTCAGGCGACAACGAAAAAGCGTTGAATGCCCTTAACAATGCTATTAAGTTAAATAAAAAATACCAGGATACAATCCTTCACATTGACCTCAACTTTGCGAAAATTGTCAATTATCTTCACCTCAATGAAGTGGACTCGGCTCTTATCACAGCAGCTACCAACTTTAAACTTTCATCTGCCAGAAACGATAAAAGCAGAATGTCCCGAAGCCTTTACTATATTGGGCATGCCAATTATCTGAGGAAAGATTACCTCAAAGCCAACAAATACCTGTTGTCTTCTCTTTCAGTAGGCGACAACCTGCCCTACGATGAAGAAAGGCGCGATACCTACCGGTCCCTGGCCGCCGTCTCTGCAGCACGGTCGCTGCACAAGGATGCTTACGATTATTCTATGAAACTCAATCGACTCAATGATAGCATTCTCAACTATGACCGGATCAAAGCCATCAACGATCTTTCCATCAAACACCAGGCCGATGAGAAATCCAAAGACATCCGGATCCTGGAAATAGAAAATAAATCAGTCCTCCAAAAAATTCTGCTTACGCGGAGTGCTCTGTATTTTGTAGCTGCAGGCTTTTTCCTGCTCCTGGTTGCTCTGTACTTTATCATCCGTTTTTATTCTGAAAAAATAAAAGCGGAAAAAATAATGAACGAACAGCAGCACGAAATCGATCAGCAAAAAATCAGGGAACTCGAAGACAATATCAAGATCTCTTCCATGCAGTCTATGATCGTGGGTCAGGAAAAAGAAAGACAGCGCATTGCCGTGGATTTGCATGACTCCCTTGGTGGTCTGCTGAGCGCAGTGAAACTCCAATTCGACAATGTGCGGGCCAAACTCAATGGGTACACACATCTGGATCAATACCAAAATGCTACCAAACTATTGGATACCGCAGTAGAAGAAGTAAGAAACATTTCACGAAACCTACAACCCGGTGCCTTAAAAGAATTGGGCCTCATCTCTGCCATCAAAGACCTGATCAATCGATTTGAGGGTGAAGCCTATCCTGAAATTTTTTTCCAGTATTACAACATTGATGACAAGCTGGATGACATGACCGCCCTGAGCATCTACCGCATTATCCAGGAATTGATCAACAATACCATCAAGCACGCCGGCGCCAATGAAATCCTAATCCAACTGTCGACCGAACAAAATGATCTTGTGGTAGAATATGAAGACGATGGCAAAGGCTTTGACCCTAAAAACCTTTCCGGTAAAAAAGGTATGGGTGTAGACAATATTCAATCCCGGGTCAACTACCTGAAAGGGTCTCTTTCTTTTAGCAGCAAAGAAAATGAAGGCGTTTCATACCTCATCCGTATTCCCTATAAAAAAGAGGCCGAAAGCCATGTTTAAGCTGCCAACTCCCATACAGGAAGTCGTTTTTTCTCCTTTCGAATTTACATTATGGTCAAAAAGAGACGATCTCATCCACCCGTTGATTTCAGGCAATAAATATAGAAAACTCAAATACAATTTACAGGCGTTTCGCACTTCGTCCTCACGGGGCATCATCAGTTTTGGCGGAGTCTACTCCAACCACCTGCACGCTTTGGCTGCTGCTTGTCATCACCAAAATATCCCTTGTGTAGCCATCGTTCGGGGCGAAGATCACCACCCGCATCCGACCCTCGACTTCCTGAAGTCATGTGGAGTTACTTTGCATTTTGTGAGTCGCGAAGCCTACCGGTCCAAAGAGCAACACCCCTTTATCCAAACCATCATTCAACAATACCCGGACTACATGCTGATTCCGGAAGGAGGCAGCAACCTTCTCGCACTCAAAGGTGTGGAAGAGCTCATCGATGAAATGGCCCGGCAGCATACTTTTCCCGATTTTTTAGCGGTTGCCGCAGGTACAGGCGCCACCGCTGCCGGTATTTTAAAAGGCTTAAAAAAATGGAATGCCAAAAGTCGATTGCTCGTATTCAGTGCATTGAAAGGCGATTTTTTAAAAGAAGAAATAGCCGCACGCTCAGGCGCTACAACTGAGGATTTTTATTTCACAGACATGTCCTGCCTTGGCGGCTATGCACGCATTACACAGGAATACCTGAGATTTCTATTTGATTTCGAAAGGGAGAGTGGCATAGAAGTAGATCCGGTTTACAATGGTAAAGTATTGTTGGGTTTACAAATGCTGCAGCAACAGAGCCATTTGACAAAAGACAATACTGTTTTGTGGATACATACCGGTGGCCTACAGGGCAAGGCAGGCTTTGAAAACGAATATGCTGCTATTCGCGATGACTTCCAACAAACAAACTGGCTGCAATCCGATCGGCCATAATTTTTCCCTTTTGATTAAGGCGAATTAGGGATGCCTCAATATCAAGATGATCGAGAATCCATGGGTCACGCAGGTTGGACTCAAACTCTTTTAATAGATTTTTTCCAAATCTATTCTCCATTTCTGCTTTGTCCAGGCCCCAGGATGTGCGCAGCCGTGTCATGATCATCTCATTCAGCTGATCTGACTCAGAAAGCACCTCTTTTTCTATAAGCGGAGCTTCCGACTCAATCGCTTTCATATAGAGTGCATTGTTGGCTATACACCAACTCCTTTCCACACCATTGTAAGAATGGGCAGCCGGCCCTACCCCCAGATACGGTACACCTTTCCAGTAGTTGCTATTGTGAACTGCCTCAAATCCGGGTTGAGAAAAATTGGAAATTTCATATTGCCGGTAACCTGCTTGTTGTAAGACCGACAACATATGGTAAAATTGCCGGCTTGCCTTCTCTTCATCGATGGCTTCCATTTTCCGGTGTTTGTGCCACCTGCCAAAAACCGTGTTCTCTTCGATGGTCATGCAGTAGGCAGAAACATGCGGTATCCCTGCATCGATGACCATGTCCAGATTTTTCTCCCACATTTCATCGCTTGTGGTAGGCGAACCATAGATCAGATCAACCGTTACGTTATCAAAGCCCGCCTCCCGTATCAATCGAAGACTGCTGATGCCCAACTTCGCATCATGGGCCCGATGCATAAATTGCAGGTCTTCATCAAAAAAAGACTGCACACCCAAAGAAATTCTGTTGATACCCAATTGCTGTAGTCCTTTTAAATAATCCATTTGGATATCATCCGGATTGCATTCAATGGTAATTTCTGCACCTTTTTCCAGGGTAAAATGGTGGTAAATAGCCGATAACAAATGATCCAATTGTGGTATCGAAAGGAGCGAAGGTGTGCCTCCACCAAAATAGATGGTGGCCAGGTTTCGTTCTTCCAGGTAATTATGCCTCAAATGGATATCTTTGCAAATGGCAGCTACCATTTGGTCGCGATTGCCCAATTGTGTAGAAAAATGAAAATTGCAGTAATAACAAGCCTGCTTACAAAATGGAATGTGGACATAAATACCTGCCATTGAATACCGTGCCTGTTTTTTGGAGAGCTTGCCAATGGATGCTGCTTTTACTGCTGTTATTGCCCTCCCTCAAGGCCCAACAAAGATACAAAGTTGTAGTTCTGAATACAGCCGGGAACAGGGAATCTATAGCTGATTTTAAAAATCACGAAAACTACGACTCCAGCTACGTGGTCAATACCGCAAATTCCTTTGTCCGGAAAGCAAGGTCGGAAGGCTATTTATATGCCAACCTGGATTCCTTATTTATTTCCAATGACACCTTCTTTGTATCCGTATTCAAAGGAAATCGCTGGTTTAGAATTTGGGATGAAAGCCAAACCCAAAATGCATTTTTGCGGGATGAAGACCTGGTGAAAACTTTTCCGGTGGATACTACCGGCTTCCGGTTGTTGGGCAAAAAATGGCTGGATCCCTACCTCAATCATGGCTATCCCTTTGCTGCTGTGGAGTTCAATACCAAAAGCAATAACCAAGACAGCCTCATCTTTGTACCCAAAGTGAAGGGAGGAAGGTTTTTTGTATACGATACCCTTACCCTGAGAGGCAACCTCAAAGTGAGTAAAAAATTCTTGCAACAATACCTGGACATTATACCGGGACAAGCTTACAACCATTCCAGAATCGAAGAACTGGGCAAGATGATAAATGACCTTCCTTTTGCGGTCACAGATTCTCTTCCATCAATCTACTTTTATTCAGAAAAAGCCACCATCCAACTCTATGCCGGGAGCCGACAAGCCAGTAGATTTGACTTCATTCTTGGTCTGGCACCGGCAGCCTCGGGTTCAGGCTTTACTTTCAATGGCGAACTGACCACAGACCTCGTCAACCGCTTTGGGCGTGGTGAATCGCTCAATCTTCGCTTTAAGCGACTCAGCCTCGAAGACCAGCTTATTCAGGTCAACTTTACGTATCCCTACCTGCTGGGAACCCGGTTTGGATTTGATGGTAGCTTTGGCATCAACCGCAACCGCAGCCTCTCGATTGATGCTTATGGCAGCGCAGGATTTCAATTTATGGTCTCGGGAAAAAAATCTCTCAAGTTGCTCTGGACGACTAAATCCAGTTCTTTGACAGAAATCGATACGCTTTCCATCCTGAACACAGGAAAGCTGCCTGAAGTGCTCGATTACCAGCTCAATGGTCTTGCTTTTTCTTATTTATACAGAAACCTCGATTACCGTTTCAATCCCAAAAAAGGTTTTGAAGTGGAATTAGGCGCCAACGCCGGATTTAGAAAAATTGTACCCAACGTATCCATTACCCAATTGGTAAGCGATCGCACTGACTTTAGTGCAGCTTACGATTCACTGGCTGACCTGCAACTACAAACAGCATTGATTGCCAATGCATCTTTTTATCGTCCCCTCAAAAATTGGGCAACAATCAAATGTCAGGTTTACGCAGGAAGCCTGATTCAAAAAGGTAAGGAGGTGGAAAATGAAGCGTACCGACTTGGAGGCCTGAAAAATATGCGTGGTTTCCAGGAATTAAGCATTCTGGCCAGAAGTTTTGCCATTCTTACACTGGAAGGCAGGGTAATCCTTGATCGCAATTCTTACCTCTCTTTTCCCTTCATTGACCTGGCTAAAATCCGGGTGAGTGACAAGGGAACAAATGAATGGAAAACAGCTATCGGTGTAGGACTTGGACTCAATTTCAGTACCAAAGCAGGTATTTTCAACTTCTCCATCGCAGCAGGCAACAATTTCAAAGGGCTGCCCTCCTTCGGCACTACCCTGGTGCACTTTGGATATCTCAACGTTTTCTGATGCTGATATTATTTGTCATTCTCTATTTCGCCATCACTGTAGGCATTGGCATTTATGCCAATGGACGTATTTCGGGTGGACGTGATTTTATCAATGCAGGTCGCAACCTACACCCTGTTATCAATGCTTTTGCACTCTTTGCCCTCTGGTTCGGATCGGAAACCTTGTTTGGAGCAAGTGCTGAGTTTGCTGCAGCCGGCATTACCGGTATCATAGAAGATCCTTTGGGAGGTGTTTTGTGTCTGCTTTTGGTGGGCTTATTGTATGCCCGCAAAATGTACCGTTTAAATGTGTTAACCCTTGGTGATCTCTTCCACCGAAATTTTGGACACAAAATTGAAATGATAGCCTCCATTTTGATGACATTAAGTTTCGTTGGTTACATAGCAGCCCAACTTCTGGCACTCGGCATGATGTTACAAATGCTACTACATGGCTCTCTGCTTACTTGTATGGCTCTTGCCCTAATAATAGTCCTGCTATACACTACAGCCGGAGGTATGCTGGCCGTATCCCTGACTGATTTTTTCCAAAGCATCATGATAATTATCGGATTGACCATGGTGGCCATTTTTCTGACACCCCATGATATGAACTGGACCCGCCTGAGTCAGTCTCTTCCGGAAAGCCATCTTAGATTTTGGCCGGAAAATGAATGGATACCATGGTTAAATTGGATCGCATCATGGATGGCTCTGGGTGTTGGCAGCATTGTTTCTCAGGATATCTTCCAAAGGGTAAATGCAGCAAGAAATGAAAAATCAGCCATGACATCCAGCCTCGCAGGGGCAGGACTATATGCCATTTTTTCCATTCTTCCCATCTACATCGTGTGGATGATCTATTTACAATTTCCACACATCAATGCAGAGCTACAAATGTCACTTCCTTTGCTGGTCATGGAAAGAATGCCCATTGGGCTTCAAATATTATTTTTTGGATCCGTAATCAGCGCCATCCTTAGTACATGCAGTGGGGCAATTCTGGCACCGGCATCGCTCTTGGCAGAAAACATCGTTAAACCCCTTTGGAGGAGGCCTTTGAGTGATCTGGCCCTGTTGCGCATTACACGGGCTAGTACAGTCATCATAGGGGTTATAGCCCTGTGGGTGGCTTCGGGCAGCGAAAAAATATTTGACCTTGTGGGTACTTCAAGTGCCTTTGGTGTTGTCTCCATTTTCGTTCCCTACACCATGGCTTTATTCTTTAACGCGGTATCCAGACCGGCAGCTTTGTTGTCGATGGTACTGGGAAGCACTGTGTGGGCACTCTGCTTTTTCTATCTCCAGACCGACATTAATCCCACCATTCTTGGCCTGGTAGCATCAATTTTGGGATGGTATACAGGTAGATATATTAAAGAGTAATGCAACACTTATGTAAGCAAATCTGATGCAAATCTGTAAATTAAAAAAGATGTGTCTGTCAGGTTAGACTCAACACTTTAACTTCAACACGCTGGTTTTTATTCCTTCCTTCAGCAGTAGCATCAGAAGCAATTTTCCGGCGTTTACCATACCCTTTATAGGTTAGCCGATCCGGATCGATGCCTTTCGAAACCAGGTAATCATATACAGCCTTGGCACGGGCTGCTGAAAGTTTATCACAATAATCGTGACTGGGCAAGCCATTGGTATGCCCTCCAATTTCTATGCGAACTTTGTTGTGATTTTTCAGAAAGCCATAGACTTCGTCCAATACTTCGTATGAACTTTTATCAATTGCGGAAGTATCTGCCTTAAAGTATAGATTTTTAATCTCAATGGTACTGCCTGCTTTGATTTTGTTGATATCGAGATCCTCCAAAATTTTGGGTTTCTCTTCGGTCTTGGCAGCGACCTGATCCTGTGACTTGGGTCTATCTTTGGATTGCTCTACCCTGTTTCTCTTGTGAGGAGGCAGTTCGTCTTTTGCATCTGATTTCGCCACCACACCTTGTTTGGTAATGACCGGTGGCAAATATTCATCGCAATCCATCTCTTCAAAATCAGAAAGGTTGTCCAATAAAATGTGCCCACAGTAAGGAACAAACGCAGGCGATTTATAATAAGCTTCTATGAGTATGTACTTGAACTCAGACTTTGGTCTTACTTTGAATTGATAAGTCCTCCAATCGGCATGGTTGACAGGTGCTGATTCTCCCAACAATTCCTTTTCGCTACACGTACCATTTCCACCCCATATTCTGAACACAGCAGGCGTAATGTAATTGGTGGGCTTGTCGGTTACCCTGGATTTGCTATTGTAATTATTGCTTTTGGCAAGGTCGATGGTAAATTTATAGCATTTGCCCGGCTTCATCACTCCTGTGAGTCTCTGAGCTATTCCTTCATATGTCTCATTGTCCCTTACTACCATGCCCAAATAAGTATTTCCATGGGAAGGGGGTGTCGTATTCGACCAAAAATTTCCGGGGTGGATATCAGGTGGCGTTTCATTGGGAAATCGGATACCGCCACAATCTGTCCAACCACTGATGGGAAGTTTAGATTGGTTCAGACCACCCATTCTCGGAATATCTTCAAATGAACGGTTGGCAATGGCAATCTTGGTCTGACTCTGCAGCAAAACAGGGAAAAAAATCAGGATGGCAATCACCTTTCTCATCTTCAGTAATAAACTTTGTTCCTTGGATTTAATCGCAAAATTAGGTCAAAAACTTTCTGCAAAGACCAACTTTAATGTTTATTTAACGCATAATTAGTCGTTTATGTTTCCTTCATTGCCTTCATCCATCGGCAATTTGAACTCGTCTGTCGAAAAAAGAGAGTTTGGCAACATAGAAAACAGATTTTTTGTCTCCGGTGGACTTACCAGGGTTTTACCCGGGTAATCCGGGTAATAAAATTGAATGCTGTAGCAATGCAAATAGATGCCCCCTTCTTTTTCAGACCTTTTGGATCCGTATTTTAGATCCCCCTTTATGGGATGGCCAATGCCCGAAAAATGGGCACGAATCTGGTGAAATCTTCCCGTTTCACACATGACATCCAGTCCGGTATACCTGTCACCACGCCAAACTACCTCTGCGTGCGTAATGGCTTCTTTACCGGCAGCATCCATAACTGCCTTCTGCCCCTTTTTACCCAAAGGAAAGGCAATGTCTACCGTTTGCTGTGGAATAATGCCCTCTACTATGGCAACATATTTCTTTTGGATTTCTCCACCTATCTGCATGGCAGAAAATCTGGCTGCAGCTTTGGGTGAGGTGGCTAAAAGGGTAAGTCCGCTAACCGGTTGATCTAAACGGTTGACAACGTGCACCTCTTTTTTCAGTTTTCTGGAATAATAACTGACCAGATCCTTGTCACTACCCTGTGCGGCCCAGCCTGCCGGCTTATTGACAATGATAAAATCCGGGTGTCTGAATACTACCACCGGCTCATTTGATTTCTTCATAGTCCGTATATTCTCCTGCTTTGTCCGAATAGCCGGCGCTTTTTGTTTTTTGCGGTTCTACCGGCTTCTTTGGGGGTTGGTTGAGCGGCGTAAATAAAACACGCCTCAGAACATAGCCCAAAACCAATAGAATTATTAAAAATTTGAACATTTATTTTGCATTTACTTCCAATCGACCATTCCACCAGTTTTTTTCGATTAAGGCGTTGTTGCGCTCATAAAATCGAATGGCGTCTTCATTCCAATCCAAAACCTGCCATTTAGCCTGCCTGCATCCCTGGGCTGCCGCTTCCTCAACAAAAGCATCAAACAGCATTTGACCTATACCCAGATTGCGATGGCTGTCTTTCACAATAAAATCTTCCAGGTAAAGTGTTCTTCCGTTCCAGGATGAAAAAATGGGATAAAACAAAGCCATGCCTGCTATATCTTCGCCATCTACGGCCAGAATAGCCCGGATGATGCCTTCATCAAACGTTTTTTGGTATTCTTCGAGACTTGCCCTTACGGCATCAGGCTCCTTTTCAAATACCGCCAACTCTTTAACCAAAGCCAGCACAGCAGCCATGTCTTCCCGTTCAGCCTTTCGCAGTGTTATCTTCATTACTTTAGTACATCTACAATTTTGCCTTTCAATGTCTTTCCCAAAAACGGATTGTTTTTTGACCGCGAAAAACTTTCTTCAAAGACCCATTCGGTATCGGGTTCAAAGAGCGTGAGATGTGCCGCAGCTCCTACAGCGATGCCTTCGGATTCTATGCCCATGATATTTCTGGGACCATAAGTAAGCTTATCAATCAATATCTCTAAATCCAATCCGCTTACATAGGTATTGCAGGCGGCAAAACAGGTCTCTAAGCCGGAGGCTCCAAATTTGGCATAGGGAAATTCCAATTTCTTCCCTTCTTCTTCAATGGGATAATGGTTGCTCACAATAGCATCAATGGTGCCTTCTTTGAGTCCTTTGATCAACTCCTGCTGATCTGATTTTCTTCTAAGGGGAGGCATTACTTTTAAATGCGTATCGAATTGTTCCAACGCTTTATCGGTATGTACCAAATTGAGGTAAGGTACGGTAGCGGTAAGGTTTTCAGGATTGGTTTTGCGAGCTTCTTTTAAAATTTTTACTGACTCTGCCGCAGTTATGCCGTATACACAAAGGCGCGATTGTGTGTAAGTCAATAAATCCAAATCTCTTTTCAGACCTATGACTTCTGCAGCAGCAGGCATGCCACGCATTCCCAAAAGGGTAGACATTTCTCCCTCATGCATCTGGCCATCCTGGGTAAGATATTTTTCTGAAGGATGGTGGATGATCTGACCATCAAAGGATTTAACATACTCCAATGCCCTGGCCAATAAGCCTGAATGGGCTACGGTTTTGAGTCCATCACTAAAGGCGGCAGCTCCTGCATGGAACAAATCATACATTTCAGTGATCTCTGCTCCTGCATTGTCAACACTGAGCGCAGCAATCGGAAAAACAGATAGTTGGTGCTCCCTGCTTTTTTGAAGGATAAAGTGCAAATCGGCTTTGCTTTGGATGGCAGGTAATGTATTGGGAAAAGGTGCCAATACACCATAACCACCTTTTTTGGCTGCCAACGCCAAAGTCGACCATTCCTCACGGTGTTCAAGGCCGGGTTCTCCGGTTTGCGTACCCAGATCCATCCAGGCTATACTCACATGCAGATTATCTCCCTGTATGGTTTTAACACTGGAAACGGGTGTGATGCTTGACTTGATTTCAACAATGGTGGAATCTGCCATCAAGATATCCACTACCTTGTTGTGATACTTCGAAGGTGCATCTATCACCTTCACTTTTTTGATTAAATATTTTGTTGCCACAACTTATCCGTTTTTAACCCATCTGATGATCAATACTTCGGCCAGCAAAAACAGCAATGCCGCCAGCAAAAACCATCGCCACAATACAATGCCTTTGTCTTTTTCCCCGACAAAATCCCTGATGCCTTCCTGTCCTTCGAAATTGAGTATATTGACTGCATCATTTTTGACCTGATCCCTGATTTCAGCTTCTGTATAAAGGCTTAGATCAGACTCTTGACGGTCATAGTTGAAGGCCAGTCTTTCCTGAATGCGCTCACCTAAAACCACATCGTAAAAACCCGCTCTCATAACTTGGTTTTTAACATCCAAAACCAATTTTTTTCCAAAACCCTGCTGAGAAGGTATAAATTCACTGGCTCCTTTTAATCGGTATACGGACTCTCCGCTGACCTTCTGATTTTCTATTTCAACTAAATTGTCTTTGCCAATGAAGTAACCCAAATGACCTCCGTCACTCTTCACCAATGCCATTCGATAAAGCATGGGAACAAAGATTTCAGCCAGAGAGGCAAGGTCGTTATTTTCTGTGCTAAGATTGGATGCACAAACATACAATTGTCCTTCACCCAATGCATTCCTGTATAAAAAAGGAGAACCATCACGGTAAGCCAAAATGGACAAGGATCCTGAAGAAGATGCCGGGCTAAATGAAAAACCGGCTTTGGTGGTAGGCAGCCTCAGATTGCCGCTAACCGAACTAAATACATCCGAGAATACAAAATCCTGTGTATTGAGGGTCGATACTTTTTTCTCCTGTGCCGACCATGCCTGAAGGGTCCTGGCCTTGGCCCTGCTCAACAATGCATTGTAGCTGGTCACATCCGAATCTCTGCCGGGCAACATCAGAACTTTACCCCCGGATTCCATAAACTTGTATAATTCATCTATGAGTCCGGAACTTAGCGATCGGACACTGTTCAATAAGATGAGGTCATAGTCCTTAAAAACCTGATATTGTGTTCTGGCTACTTCCTGATTATCAAATTGAAAATATTGGATACCCCCAAACAATGCCTGGAGATAGCGGTCAGGTGCAGATTCATTGATGGCCAGTACTCTTACTTTTTCTTTCACCAAAAAACTCAGATACAGGCTATCGTCAAACTGCACAGGAAAATCTTTGATCCGCAATGTGGCTTCGTGAATACCCACCTTCAGTATGTTGAGGGGAATGGTATCCGTTATGCTGGATCTGGCTGCAATGGACAACAAGCCCGTGGGTTTCTCCTGACCGTCCTTAAACAGCGTTGCGTTCATTTCTTCTACATCCTCATCAGCGTGATTGGTGTATTTGACAACCAGCTTATTGGCCTCTCCCAGTATTGGAACGGGAGCAGCAAACCAGGCACTGTCAATGCTTACGTTTTTTGCAATGGAATGCTGGATGGGCAAGAGGTTCAGCTCGGTAAGCGAATCTGTCCAATGACCGATGTCGGTGATGGATTTTTGGAAATCAGATAATATAAATACAATGTGGTGATCTCCCTTAAGCACCTGTTTCTGTCTATTAATAACCTTGGATAGTTTCTGAACAGCCGGTGAAATCTCTATCTCTTCAATCATGCTCAATGCTTCCTCTTTGTTGACCAGCCTTTGATGCCTGCCTTCAAAATCAGCGGTTAAAATCTGAAAACGGGTTTCTTCACCGTAAGCATTGACAATCTTGACTGCTCTTTCCTTGGCTAAGTCCAGCAGCGGAATGTTTTCTTTTTCTGCTGCCATGCTAAAAGAATTGTCAATGTATATACTCACTGCTTTCTCTCCCAGTTTCACATTTTCTCCTGTGGGTATAAAAGGTTGTGCAAAGGCAAAAACCAAACAAGCCACTGCCGCCAGCCTCATCGCCAATATCAACAAATTTTTAAGCTTGTTGCGGGAAGAAGTCTCTTCCTTGATTTCTTTGAGAAACTTTACGTTGGTAAAATAAATACGCTTGAACCTCCTGAAATAAAACAGGTGTATGATCACCGGGATGGCCAAGGCCAGCAAGCCCCATAAAAATCCTGGATATAAAAACTGCATAACAGAACAAAAATACAAAAATCAGCCGTATTGTTTTGGCTAAAACGCTAATACTCTCACTTTTAGCGCATTTCCCGGTGACTCAATGCCAACGCAGATTTGCCCCGTTTCATTTGTTGCCAAATTTTTTTGCGCGTTTGTGCTCCGGCCCGGCTTTTTCCTTGTCGTCCTTACGGCTTTGAAAAAAATCTTTTCCCAGAGCAGTTGACTTTTGAGCCCGTGCCTGAGGGTTCACAGGCTTCTTCTCGGGCGCAGGCCCCCTTTTGTACAGGATCAGTCCATTGAGAAAATTGCGCAAAACCTGATCACCTGCCTCCACATAGCCCGGATGGTCTTCGTTGCGAAACAAATCATTCAATGCTCCTTTGGTGATTTCAAAACCTGCCAGGCTCAGGATTTCCAATATGTCTGTATCCTTGAGCTGGAGCGCAATGCGCAATTTTTTCAGGATGTCATTGTTGGTCATTGCCATTTTTTCGACTACGGTTTTAGGTTAGTGGTGTTGTGATCAAGGGTCATTATTTCATCGATCTGAATATGGATATTTTTACAAATCTGATCGAGCGGCAGGTCGTTGGCATCCACACCAAACGGGTCTTCTATTTCTTCTGCTATCATTTCAATACTCACAAAAATGTAAAACAAGGCCGCTACGATAGGCATAGCCCAATAGCCAAACTCTCTGACAAATCCAATGGGCATGGTAAACACATAAAGAAATATTACTTTTTTCAAAAAGATGTTATACGAATACGGGATTGGGGTGTTTTTCACCCGCTCGCAAGCACCAGTAGTATCGGTAAAACTCTGCAACTGTGCATTCAACATCAACAACTGCTGTCCATTGATTACCTGACGCACATGCAGTGCATTGGCTTCGTGGTACAGTGCCGTTGTAACAGCATTGGGAAGATGATTGGCTTTGTCATAATAATCCCCATTGTATTTGTCTGTTAGTATAAAATCTTCATGATTGCGCAGACCCCGCAAATGGTCTCTCAATGACCTGGAATAATTGGCGATAAGAGCAGCAAACTGATTTCTGGCTGTTTCATCTGTCACCATTGCAGCCACTTTCATGGCCAGGTTACGAGAATCATTCACTACTGAACCCCATAGCTTTCTTCCTTCCCACCATCGATCGTAGGCTGTGTTGGTCCTGAATACCAATAACAACGAAAGTACAAAGCCCACCAGGGAATGAATGGCTGTTGAGTTTTTGAATTCAACTTTTATGATTTCATTTTCAAGAAAAGCAACCGCTCCGGTGAAGATAGCCACACCCAGGATGCCGGGCAGTGTCCTGCGAAAGGTGTCGCTTTGGTGAAATGCAAATATGAGTCGCCACCATTCTTTGGGGTTGTACAAAACCATTATTTCTGGATTTTCAGGCTGAGGTCAAGACAACCTGCAGAATGGGTTAAGGCGCCTACAGAAATAAAATCTACACCGGTTTCAGCAATTTTTCTTACCGTTTTAAGGTTGACACCACCACTGGCTTCTACTTCGTATTTTTTTTGAATCGTGGCTACTGCTTCGCGCATGATGGGAATTTCAAAGTTGTCGAGCATGATGCGGTTCACACCTCCCCTTTCCAACACTTCGTGCAATTCCACCAGGTTCCGCACTTCAACGGTAATACCCAACTTAAGTTTCTGGCTATCCATGTATTCGTGCACCCTGTCAATAGCTTTAGTAATGCTGCCGCAGCCATCCACGTGGTTGTCTTTGATCATGATCCAATCGTAAAGTCCGTCTCTGTAATTATCACAACCCCCGATTCTTACAGCCCATTTTTCCAGGAAACGCATCAGCGGTGTAGTCTTTCGTGTATCCAGTATGGTAACCGGCAAATCTTCTACTTCGGTGGCAAATCGCGAACTGATGGTGGCAATACCGCTCAAACGCTGCATGGTATTCAGCACCAGGCGTTCTGCCTGCAGAAGTACACGGGTATTGGCTTCGATCTCAAAGGCAATATCCCCATATTTGACATCGGAACCATCAGGCAATAGTTGGGAAAATTTACTTTCGGGATCCAATAAACGAAATACCCTTTTTGCAAAGGCGATTCCTGCAATTACGCCATCGTCTTTCACCAATAATCTGGCTTTTTTGACAGAATCCTGTGGAATGCAGGCAAGCGAAGTGTGGTCGCCGGAACCAACATCCTCTTTTAAGGCAGCAATGATAAAAGCATCTAGTTCTGTATCTTTAATTCCTTCCATTTTTCTTGTTTTGCAAAGCAAAAGTAAGCTTTTCCTCGCTCACTTGGCTTTGTGTTAATCACTGATGCTTAACCCCTTAAAAATGCGTTTTTCAAAAAGCGGAATTTTATTTTAAATTTTTCAAATACTCAACATAATATACTGATATTTAACCTGTTAACATTGTGTTAAAAAATAGAATTTTTAAACCAAGATCAATTTTGCATCGTTTATCTGGAAAATCCGCAAGACGATGAAACCATTTTTTTCTTATCTGTTGGCAGGAATGACCGGAGGCCTGGTGAGTCTGGCCGTCATCCAATGGAATAAAAATGACCAACCCCAAACGGATGAAACGTACACAGCAAGATTGGTATCGGCTCCCGCCACAGTCGCAGTAACAGGACCCGACTTCGTACATGCAGCAAAAGTGGCTACCGCAGCTGTTGTGCACATTTACGCTGAAGAAAGTGAAGAACAGGCCATTGCCAATAGCAGAAAAAGAAGAAATCCCTATTACCTTAATTTTGATGACTTCTTTGGCTCTGATTTTTTCAACAGAAATTACTTCAGAAAACAAAATGGATCGGGTTCCGGCGTGGTTTACACCAAAGATGGATACATCATCACCAACAACCACGTGGTGGGCTTTGCCGATAAAATAACAGTAACCACCTCAGATGGTAAAAAATACCAGGCTAAAAAAATAGGTACAGATCCGCTGACCGACCTGGCAGTCATTAAAATAGAAGCCAGCAATTTGCCGGTAGTGACCTTGGCCAATTCAGATTTGCTAAAAGTTGGTGAGTGGGTACTGGCAGTAGGCAACCCGTTTGATTATCTTACCTCCACTGTTACGGCAGGCATCGTAAGTGCCAAGGGCAGGGATCTGGATCTCTTGGAAGATGAAAAATCCATTGAAGAATTCATCCAGACCGATGCTGCCATCAACCCGGGGAACAGCGGTGGGGCCCTGGTAAACCAAAGTGGAGAGTTGGTAGGTATCAACACTGCCATCGCAACGCCTACCGGAGTATTCGCTGGTTATTCTTTTGCCATACCTTCCAACCTGGTAAAACCCATTGTCAATGACATCATTGCAACGGGAGGAAACATCGAAAGAATCAATCTGGGAATAGGTGGCTTTGATGTTGACGAAAATCTGGTTAAAGAATTAAACCTTAGGGTGAAAAACGGGTTTTACGTTGATGAATTAGATTCCAAGAGTCCGGCAAGACTATCCGGAATTCTGCCCGGTGATGTCATCACCAAGATCAATGGTAAAAGTATCAAAGGATTTGATGAAATCGCGGAGGTGATGAAATACACGAAAAAAGGAGACATCCTTCAGGTTACCATCAACAGAGATGGAAAAGAGTTGGTTCTCCCCACAGCATTGAAAAAAGGATTGTAACAAGACGCGCAAATAAGGCGTCTCATAAGATAAAGTTGGTTTTTCGTTTTGTTTTGATGGATCCCTCGTTTGCAAAAATGGGGGATCTTTTTTTTAGATTGTAAACCACATTCAGGTTCTGCGTGTTTACATTACCTGAGCAAAACCATCAACCATTGAATGCTTTACTACGAAAAGCCTTGGGCCTTCTGGCTGTCTTTATGATGGCAGGCATGGCCTACCTCGCTTTCTCATCCCATGGATCGCATGCCACTTTACCCTCCCTGTCTATAGATGCTTATACAACCCAGCTGGGCTCTCAATGTCGGTACGGCATGGCCGTCAAACACAAATACCTGGGATTTAAAATAGCCAACGGTCCCCACTACGTTTGGAAAAACAACACACCGCTGGTGCTGATCATGCAGGGAGCTGACTCTATTTTGCTGAATACCGCCACCGGCAACGCCCGCAAATGGAACGGAAACCGGCATGACCTCGACCCATCCGTTGCTCAGGTTTATGCCCGTGATTGGTACAGAAATCAATTGGCTGCCCTGGGTATTTATTCACACCTCATGACACCGGCCACCAAATCGTTTGTGGCAGGCACAGGTTCAGACCGCATCCAGGTTATTTATCCTGATAATTCAACGAAAGGAGGAGCATCTTCAATTTGGGCCATAGACAACCAGTATTTACCCGTTTCATGTACCCTAAAGGTAGGTTCAGACACCCTGGTTGCCAGCTGGATGTCATGGCAATGGACACAAGATTCTCTGCGCACTGCAGCCCAAACTTATATCAATGGAACGGGCATCGACATTAACGATCTAAGGGCAGCCGATGAGGTGAAAAAGCTTACCGGAATGGCTACATCAGATTTTTAACCCAAGATACCATCATCGTCTATATACATTCGTTGAGTGGCTAACAAACTACCTACTTCGAAAACCGAAATAAAATTGTAATACAAATCTTAACTTTGAAAAAAAACGTATGAATATTCTTTCCATTAAAAATGTGCTAAAAGTGTACCAGCATTACACGGCGCTTGACCACGCCAACTTTGAGGTGCGGAAAGGCAGTATATTCGGGCTGCTGGGACCCAATGGTGCCGGAAAAACGACTTTGATCCGCATCATCACCGGCATCACCCGGGCTGATGAAGGGGAAATTTTGCTGGACGGTACCCCGCTCAATAACCACCACCCCAATGAAATTGGGTACATGCCCGAAGAAAGGGGCCTTTATAAAAAAATGAAAGTGGCCGATCAGCTGATGTATCTCGCACAACTCAAAGGCATGTCTAATGAGGACGCAAAAAAATCCATTCGCTTTTGGTTCGAGCGCCTGGGCATGGAAGAATGGTGGAATAAAAAAATTGAGGAACTTTCCAAAGGTATGCAGCAAAAGGTTCAATTTGTAGCTACCGTTGCCCACAATCCAAAGCTCCTCATCCTTGATGAGCCATTTACGGGCCTGGATCCTCTCAATGCCGATTTGCTCAAAGAAGAAATTTATAAACTCAACCAGCAAGGAGTGAGCATACTTTTTTCTACCCACCGAATGGAGCAGGTAGAAGAAATCTGCGATGATATTGTATTGATCAACAAAGGACGGATCCTGATCAATGACAGCGTAGCTTCGGTGAGAAATCAATTCAAACAAAATCAGTTTGTGCTTCACACAGACAAAGCTGCTTCTGTGTGGTCATTGCCTGCCGGCTTTGAAGAAGTAGAGATCGAAGGAAACAGCCGCACCTTCAGGGTCTCTCCGGGTCATCATTCCAATGAATTGCTAAGCCACCTTATTCAGCAAGGAATCGGCATCCAGTCGTTCCACGAAATATTGCCCGGACTCAACGAAATCTTTATCAAACTGGTAACCCAGGAAAACCATCCGACTCACAATCAAAACACCAATAACCATGAATAAGACCCTACTCATCATAAAAAGAGAATACATAAGCCGTGTGCTCAAAAAAAGTTTTTTACTGGTTACCCTGCTCACACCCCTCGGCATTGGCCTGATCATCTTTCTTGCCGGACTGTTTGCAGCCAAAGGTTCTCAATCCAGCAAAAAAATAGTGGTCAAAGATGAGTCGGGCATCCTTACACCTCAATCATTGGAAGGCAAGGAAATCGTTTATGAGTTTTCAAGCGATAAGCTCGACAGCCTTAAAAAGAATTACGTAAAACAGGGTTACGACATCATGGTCCATGTGCCTCCTTATGTGGACGATACACTGGCAACACACCAGATTGCGTATTACAGCAAAGAAAAACTGAGCCTGCTTCAAATCGAGCAAATTGAAGAAAAAATGGAACAGGCATTCAAGGATTATAAGCTGGAACATTCTACCCTGGATAAAATTGCCCTTAAAAAACTCGATATCAAAATCAAGTTGGAAAATGCCATGCTCAATGAAAAAGACAAGGATGCCGTAGGGGACAAATCGAGTAAATTTTCCAGCGCCATCGCTTCGGGTCTGAGCTATGGCATGGGCTTCCTCATGTACATTGTCATCTTTGTTTTTGGTGGCATGGTGATGCGAAGTGTTATGGAAGAAAAAATCAACCGCATTGTAGAGGTTATGATCTCTTCGGTAAAACCTTTTCAACTCATGCTGGGTAAAATAGTAGGTGTGGGTCTTGTGGGCTTAACCCAATTGGCCATCTGGATGATCATCATTCCGGTGATCATCACCATCACTACCATGGCACTCGGTGCACCTCCATCTGCAGGTCCTGAAATGAACCAGACAGCAGAAACCATCCAAAAACTACAACAGGAAAATCCGGATGTGATGCAGATCTTCCTCAAGGAACTTGCTGCCATCAATTGGGCTTTGATCCTGCCGGTTTTTGTTGTCTTCTTCCTGGGTGGTTACTTTATCTATTCTTCTCTGTTTGCGGCCGTTGGCTCCGCCGTAGGTGACGATATAGGAGATAGTCAGCAATTGATGATGCCATTGACTATTCCGGTGATCCTGGCTATGGTGATGATACCTTCCGTTTTTACCAATCCCAACGGTCCTTTGGCTGTTTTTGGTTCTCTGTTTCCTCTTTTTTCACCCATCATCATGCCGGCACGGCTACCTTTTGAACCGCCCGGCTGGCAAATTGCCTTATCTATTGTCTTTCTCATAGCCGGCGTGCTCTTTTTTACCTGGTTGGCAGGCAGAATTTACAGAGTGGGTATCCTCATGTACGGAAAAAAAGTGACCCTTAAGGAGCTCGGTAAATGGATGTTTTACAAAGACTAATTTTCTAATCCACCTAAACCAAAATAAAAAGGGCCGCCTCAACCGGGCAGCCCTTTTTTTATTTTCAAAATAACCTTGGATTACTGAACACCCAACTTAGCTTTCAATGCATTGATCAGGTTGTCTGTCTCTGTAGCGTGAAGAATGGCGCCGGCACTGCTGTCGAAAATCATGGTATAACCATTTTCTTTACCATAGGTTTCGATGGTCATCTTTACCTTATCCAGAATTGGTTTATATAATTCTTCTCTTTTGGCAGCCAACTGGCTTTGCACCTCAACTTCATACTTCTGAATCTCTTCCTGCTTTTGTGCCAATTCAGCTTCTTTAGCCTGAATTTGGACTTGAGAAAGGATGCCCTTCTGAGCATCTTCAGCGTATTTTTTATATTCTGTTTCAAACTCAGCCACCTTGCCCTGACCTATGGTCAACAGTTGTTTTTGGTAAGTTTCCAATTCATTATCGGCAGCTTTCACTTCAGGCATGCTTACCAATAATTCCTGGGTATTGACGTAACCAAACTTTTGGCTGTAGGCAGCTGAAGTAATAGCAAGAAGCATCAGCAAGAATAAGTTTTTTTTCATTTTACTTTTGTTTTTTGTGTTTATGTAGTAGACGATATAATTGCAGTTTAGAATTTTTATTCTGTTGAGATAACAAATATTTAACGATTATTCCGGCTCAAAACCAATAACTACGTTGAACTTACCATAGTCTTTCCATGTCGATCCGGCATTGAGAACTTTGTCAAAACCAAAGCCGTAGTCAAAGCCCAACAATCCAAACATGGGAAGGAAAACCCTCAGACCCATACCGGCTGACCTCTTAACATCAAACGGATTGTAGTCCCTGAAACGTGTCCAGGAATTACCCCCCTGAACAAAACCGGTAACATATATGGTGGAATTGGGATTGAGTGAAAGTGGATACCTCAACTCCATGGTGTACTTGCTGAAGATGGTCCCTCCCTGCACGTTGTTGGGAAGGTCTGTAGTGGCATAACCTCTCAACGCCAGAATGGTTCTACCTGTGAGCTGGCTGCTGTTTTGATTGGAAAGTCCGTCGCCCCCAATTTCAAACCTTTCTACCGGTGGGGCTCCCAATTTTTTGTCGTAATAACCAAGAATACCAATCTTGGCATTGGCAGCAAACACGAGCTTGTCCACCAGGTTGAAATACCATTCAGAGGTAAGATTCCATTTGTGGTATTCCAGCCACTCATATCGTTTGGCATTTTTTAAGCCCTCCAGTTTGGCATTAATCTCCGTTTCCGTAGGGGGTACCGCCGGACCGTTTTCTTCAATGAGGTCTCTTACAATTTGTGCCCTGTCCGCTTCCGTTGGGTCGTAAACCGGTGTTGAACGGAACTTGGAATAAGGCAGCGTTGCCTGGATAGACAATGTTATCCTGCTACCATTACGCGGAAACAGTGGGTCGTTGATTGAGCTTCTGGTAAATGTCTGCCTGATGGAAAAATTCTTAAATGAACCGTCCGTTACCCTCGAACCTCTTACGTAAAAAGACGAGCTGTTGTATTTTTCCAGACCAATGTTTTCAATGTTTAATGTAGTGCTGGAAGAGAAAAAGTCATCCGGCCATTTCAGCTGGGTACCGATGCCCGCAAAAACCCTGGTAATATTCAGCTTACCCAAATCCAGCGAGGAGTTGTCAAAAGTTGAGCTCACCGCACCTATGGTAAAAGAATTGGGCTTTTTACCTCCCAACCAGGGCTCAGTGAATGAAAAATTGTACGACTTAAAGAACCTACTGTTGGATTGGACCCTCAAACTGAGCTTTTGGCCATCGCCTTGTGGCAGCGGCGACCAGGTAGAGCGGTCTTTGAAGTTGCCCAGAGAAAAATTGTTGAAAGTCACACCCAACGTACCGATCAAACCGCTGAAGCCACCGTAACCGGCCGACAACTCCAATTGGTCAGATGGTTTTTCTTCCAGGTTGTATTCTATGTCTACCGTTCCCCTCGATTGATTAACAGGCGTTTGGATGCCAAGGGCTTCCGGATTAAAATAACCCAGATTGATAATTTCGCGCTGTGAACGGATGATGTCAGATCGACTGAATTTTTGGCCGGGTCGGGTCCTCAATTCTCTTCTGATGATGTCTTCATTGGTGCGGTCATTGCCTCTGATGACAACGTTTTCAATGGTAAACTGAGGTCCTTCAAAAATGCGCATTTCCAAATCTACAGAATCATTTTCCACGGCAATCTCAACCGGATCAACGTTGAATCCCAAATACCCGTCGTCCAGGTAGTAAGAGGAAACGTCTCTTCCATCCTGGCTGAACCTTAAACGATTTTCCAACAGTTCCGGATTGTACAAGTCACCTTTACCAATGCCCAATACATTGTTGAGCTGCTCGTCAGTATAAAGGCTGTTGCCCTTCCAGGTTATATTTCGGTAAAAAAACGGATTGCCTTCTTCTAATGTTATCTCTGCTATGATGTCGCCGTCCTTTTCTCTGAATACGGTATCGCTGATGATCCTCGCATTTTTATAACCGTTGTTATTGTAAAACTCAATCAGGCTTTTTTTATCTTCCTCGTAATCGTCTTCAATGAATTTGGTCTTCCTGAACAAGGTGCCCTTGCGTTTGGTGTTTTTCATTTTCTTTCTGAGCTTACGGTCAGAAAATTTTTCGTTGCCTACAAAGCGGACATCTTCCACTTTTACGCGATCGTTGGGTTTTACGGCAAATTCTATAATGATGGAATTGGGCCTGCCTGAGTCGTTGGTTTCTTTTACCGTTACGGCAGCATCGAGTTTTCCTTTCTCAACATAATACTCGACAATTTTGAGTTTGGCCAACTCTTTCTGATCATCCGTGACGATTCCTTCTTTGCTGATGATGTTTTTCACAATGTCATTGAGCTCATCCTGTTGGCCTTTTTTTATACCACTGAAAAAATAACGCGACAACGTAGGTTTATCGGTGATATTGATGGTAAGGAACACAGTTTTGTCGTTTACCACACTGTCCTGAAGTATGGATACGTTTTCAAAAAGCTTGAGTTTCATCAGGGCTTTGATGGCACGGGGAATTTCAACACCCGGTATGGTAATCTTGTCTCCCTCACGCAAGGCCGCAATGGATTTGATGGCATTTCGGTCACGGTTGACCGCTCCGATGATGTTGATACCTCCAATTTCATACTCTTTTCTTTCGCCGTAAGGTAAAATTTCTACACCTTCCGACTGAGCATGGGCAAATTGAACCAGCATCGTGATACAAACAAGCGAAAATAAAAAACGATAATTAATCATCAATGTGCGATAGATTGCTGAACGAAAGGTTAACGAAACTGGTATATGACTTGCTGTGGTGTTCAATCTTAAGAAAAGTTTAAAGTTTTGTTCAGGATACGAGTTGTTCGGAAGTTTTGCCAAATCTGCGTTCTCTTTTCTGGTAGTCTAAAATGGCTTCCAGTAGGTTTTTTTTCTTGAAATCAGGCCAAAAAACCTCGGTAAAGTAAAGTTCTGCATAGGCAATCTGCCAGAGCAGGTAATTGGATATGCGCTGCTCACCACTGGTACGGATCAGCAATTCAGGGTCCGGAATGTCGCGGGTGGACAAATAAGAGCTAAAAACTTCTTCATTAATAGAAGCGGGATCCAGCTTGCTTAGCTTAACGTCTTCAGCGATCAATCGGCTTGCCTGCACGATTTCCCAACGGGAACTGTAGTTCAATGCCAGTACCAGGGTCATCCGGGTATTGTTTTTGGTGGCCTCTATTCCCTCCATCAAAGCTTTGCGGCTGGCCGGAGGGAGTTTGTTTAGATCACCAATGGCATGGAGCCGGATGTTGTTTTTATTGAGGGTCTTGAGTTCATTGCGCACGGCTTCAACCAGCAAACCCATCAGAGCACCTACTTCGGCGGCAGGTCTGCTCCAGTTTTCGGTAGAAAAAGCATACAAAGTCAAATACTGAACCCCTATTTCGGCGCATATTTCCGTCACCTCGCGTACGGCGTCCACCCCGTTTTTATGACCAAAGACCCTGGGCTTACCCTGGGTTTTGGCCCAACGACCATTGCCATCCATAATCACAGCGATGTGCTTGGGAAGGCGGCTCATGTCTATTTGTTGACGAAGTGTTTCCATTTTTGCTGAAAAGCTGTGCAAAAGTACAAAAACTATGCATTACCAGCCCCCTTTCGACCAAGTTGCCGGGGCACGGCTGAGTCGATTTTCAGGAAAGAGACCCTTTAATATCAAAAGGCAGGATGTTGAAACCGGTGTTTGGGCGAAAAAACAATCGATGCTTTGACACAAAGAAATAACTTTACATGGTTTGGATTGAAAGATTTATGCATAAAACTAATAATTAATATAATCTTTTTTTTCAATTATTTGACTATCAGGTCAATGTTGCATTACAGGACAAGGTTCATCTATACAAACTTTGATAATCAGCGCATTTTTGTCAACTTTGCCGCATGGTAATCATCATTTTGTCTTTTATTACCTCTTTTGCCCTCACCTACGTGGCCATTCCTTCTATCATTCACCTGGCAGATAAAAAAAATCTGGTAGATGAACCCGGTGAAAGAAGGAGCCACGATGTGCGCACACCCTCATTGGGGGGCATTGCCATCTTTGCAGGCATGCTCTTTTCGATTATCATGTGGACGCCTTTCAACTTTTTTGGCGACCTGCAATACATTTTATGCGCCTTTATCATCATTTTTCTGATTGGCGCCAGAGACGACATCGATCCCATTTCGCCCAGAAAAAAACTGGTTGGTCAAATGCTGGCTGCGGCCATTTTGGTTTTTAAAGCCAATGTAAAGATTACCAGCTTGTATGGCATCTTTGGCATTTATGAGCTCAACCCGCCCGCCAGTGTTATGCTAAGCATTTTTACCATCATCGTTATCATCAATGCATTTAATCTCATAGACGGTATAAATGGGCTGTCCGGAAGCATTGCCCTGCTGATTTCTCTGGTATTGGGAACCTGGTTTTTTCAGATCCAGCGGCTTGAAATAGCCATTGTGGCTTTTGCGTTATCGGGTTCGATTGTAGCTTTTTTGAAGTTCAACATTACGCCGGCCAAAATCTTTATGGGCGATACCGGTGCCTTGTTGCTGGGCTTGGTTTGCAGCATCCTGGCTATCCTGTTTATTGAAATTCACAAGGATTTGGGCAATTCACCCTACAAGTTTGATGCAGCACCTTCTTTTGCTATTGCTACACTCATCCTTCCGCTATTTGATACATTGCGCGTGTTTACCCTGCGAATTCTCAATAAAAAGTCTCCTTTTTTTCCGGATAGGAGCCATATACACCATGTATTAATCGATCTGGGACTTACACACATGCAGGCAACCGGTATTTTGATCGGCGTCAATATACTTTTCATATTATTGGCCATTTCCCTCCAAAACATCGGCAATCTTTATTTGCTGATCATCCTGTTTGTGGTAGCTGTTGCACTTTCCTTTTTCCTGAGCAGGTATTCTGCAAAGAAAAAAATCAATTCGTTATGATGTCATTGCTCTATGTATTTCTGGGAGGAGGCCTGGGAGCTCTTTGCAGATATTGGATTGGACTTGCACTGGGTGGTGGGGGTGATCAAGGCATTCCCTGGCATACACTTTTGAGCAATTTTGTTGCCTGCTTTATTGCCGGTGCTGCCATGGCCTGGTTGCCCCGATCAGGCTTTTACACCGAAGGGCGTTTATGGTTGCTCACCGGTTTTTGCGGTGGCTTCAGCACTTTTTCAACTTTTGGTCTGGAAGTGATGGCAATGATCCAGCGCGGACATTGGACACAAGCTGTCATGTATATCCTGATTTCGCTGTGTGCAACGGGACTTGGCGTATTTTCAGGTTGGAAAATTTTCAATGGATAGACAATTTTTTTAAAAATTATTTGAATACTTTGCAGTATTCACTATTTTGGTATTATAAATAACTTAAATCTAATCAGTATGAAAAAACTTTTTTTTGCTTTGAGCATTTGTCTGGCAACAGCTACTACCCATGCCCAAAGTTTGGATGAATTAAAGAGCATGAAATCAGAAAAAGAAAAAATGGCAGCCGCAAAACAAGCGGAAGCTGACGCCATTAAATCTGAGATAGCCGACCTGGATTCCAAAATCATCGTACTATCCGGATGGAGGACCGGAGTATTTGGTGCTTTGGGCTTTAATTTCAACCAATCCAACAATTGGCAGACCAATGCCGTTAAAAATTCAACTTCAGCATCATTTTCAGGCAGTGTCAACGTCTTTGCCAACAAACAGGCTGACAAATACTTTTGGAACAATTCAGGCGTATTGAACCTCGGTTACCTTAAGTTTGACGATGAAGACCTCGCAACCGATAATCCCGACTTCAGAAGATCTACCGATGTACTTCGTCTGGCTTCGCTTTTTGGCTATAAACTCAACAAATGGGTAGCCATTTCATCTTTGGGTGAATACAGTTCTTCATTATTTAATTTCAATGACCCCGGCATTATGGATATCGGGGTGGGAGCAACCCTTACACCTATCAACAATCTGGTGGTGGTCGTGCACCCTCTCAACTATCACTTTGCTTTCTCAGAGGCAGCAGGAGTGGAATCCACTTCACAGCTGGGTGCCAAAATACGGGCTGATTATACCCGCAAATTCAAGGGAGGTATTTCCTGGGCATCTACCCTTACCACATTTGTGCCCTATGGTTCAGCCGAAGCAGGTCAACCAGGACTATTCGAATATACCTGGCTCAACACCCTTGCTTTCAATGTATGGAAGGGCATCGGGGTAGGCCTTACCTATGGCCTCAGACAAGCAGATTTCGAAACGTGGACGGTTAAAGGAGTGACCCAGTCCTATTCCACTGTAGGCTTGAGCTACGCGTTTTAAAATTTAACCGATGTAGGTACAATTACCAACACGATAAAAAAAATGAAGAGCAGCTGTAAATCACGGCTGCTTTTTTTATTACCCAAATTGAAATGAGGTCATAGTGATCGATCCCAGGGCTGCTACATCGTTAAAGACCTGAACCCTTTCACCTTTCGCGGCTACACCCAGCATGTAAATCAATGGGTAGTAGTGATCCGGCCTGGGGATGGCCAAATGCCACGCGCTGCCCCGTTTTTCATAATCGATTAATGCCTGGTGGTTACCATCCATGACGAATTTTTTCATTTCATCATTGGCCTGAATTGCCCAGTCGTAAGCAAAATTTGTGGCGCCATCAAAACGGATACGCGATAGATTGTGTACAATATTGCCACTGCCTATTATAAGCACACCTTTCTTTCTTAGTTTTTGCAAATCAGCAGCCAACTTATAATGCCATTGCGCATCTTTGTGATAATCGATGCTCAGCTGCAATACCGGAATATTGGCTTCGGGGTACATATGCCTTACGATGGTCCAGGTGCCATGGTCCAGGCCCCAATCGTGGTCCATTCCTGTTTGTACACTACCCATGGCATCTGCTACCTCTCTGGCCATTTCCGGACTTCCGGGAGCTGGATATTTTACCTTGTATAAAGCTTCAGGAAAACCACCAAAATCGTAGATCGTGCGCGGATTTTCCATGGCTGTGACATAGGTACCGCGGGTCAACCAATGGGCTGAAACCACCAACACCATTCTGGGCCTTGGTAGTTTTTCTCCCAGCTCTTTCCACTTGCGCGAATAGGGATTGTCTTCTATGCCATTCATTGGGGATCCATGACCCAAAAACAATAAAGGCATGAGATCTGTATTGGGACCTTCCATGGCATCGTCGTACCACTTGCCTATAGACGATAAGCCGTAAGCTACCGGAAAAACTGACATCATCTGTAAAAAATGTTTGCGATTCATGATAAACATTTGTTGCAACAAATATAAGTTAATAACGTGACCGCCGGTGGAAAGTTCCTTGAGCGTCACAAATAAACACCTCAATCGGGATATTGGCGCCATGATACCGCGTTAAATTGACGTTAAAGCCCCTATTTTGCCTACTTTTTCTTATTTTGTCCGTCTTTAATTGCATGCGCACAATGAAACCATTATTATCTGTTTTTGTATTACTCATTCTTACCCGGCTAGCCTTAATGGGGCAAACGGAATTTGAATATAGGAACTATGTTTACAGTGATCAAATCAAAAGCCTGCAATGCATTGTCAACGGCATCATCAGCTCTGTACCCGTGATGCGCCTTAACAGTTCCGACAAGCTTGTTATAGAATTTGATGATCTGAGTGAAGAAGAAGACAATGAATTTTACTACAAAATCATTCACTGTACAAAAGATTGGGAGCCAAGTCCTATTCAGGACATCGAATTTGTAGAGGGTTTTCCGGAAGAAAGAATCAGGGATTGGCAGCTTTCGCTGGGTACCAAAACGATCTTCACCCACTATTGGTTTTCAATACCCAACCGCGATACACGCCTGCGTATTTCAGGCAACTATTTGTTGTTGGTTTATGACAAAGGCAATGATGGCACTCCTCTTTTTACCCGTCGCTTTATTGTAGCCGAATCCAATGTGTTGCCCAACATGCAGTGGGTACGACCTACTCAAACCGATCTGATCCGCTTCAACCAACAATTAAACCTCTCTTTTGCGGTAAAGGATGTAAGGCTCAACAACCCTATGCGCGATGTTTATCTCACCATTGTACAAAATGGCAACTGGACCAACGCCATGTATAATATAGCCCCGAGAATTTTTAAAGACGGACTTTTTACATATGATCAGTTTGGCCTTATCAATTTTCCGGGCACCAATGAGTACCGGTTTTTCGATACCCGAACCCTTAATGGCAGAGGTTGGGGGGTCAAAACCATCGACTATTTTATCGATGGCTACGAAGTGTTGCTTACCCCTTCTACCTTGAGGGATCAAAAAGTATATTCCTTTAACTTTGACTTTAATGGCAACTTTTATGTTGACAACGTCGATTTTTTTGCCAGAGCCATCTTCGACAGCAACGTTCAAAACAAGAACAAGCTGGTAGAATTCCGAAATAATTTTGCCTATTTCGATGCCCTGGAAAATGAATGGCAAGGCAGGGAAAAGGATTTCAGAGCCGATTATGCCAACATCATTTTTACCCTCAAATCACCCCGCCTGAGCAAAGATGTATATGTATTTGGGGCCTTCACCGACTTCCAATTGAATACCCGGTACAAAATGAAATACGATGATCGTCGTGAAATGTACATAGCTGATTTAGTACTGAAGCAGGGATACTACGACTACCTTTTTGCCACAGAAGGTGAAAATGGTAAAATTGATTTTTCCATCACCGAAGGTAGCTGGCAGGATGCCGAAAACGAATACAAAAGCATTGTTTACCTCCGCGATTTCGGAGGCCGATACGACCGTGTGTTAGGCGTGATCAGCAGCAATTCAGCAGATTTTAATTTGAATAGCAGATAGCATTTCAGTGGCATAGAAACCATATTAATCAAGGTATATTCTGATTGGCTATAAGTTATATAGCAAAATCCATTTGACGATGAAATTAAGTAATTCTTACCGAGTCTTATGGAATTAAGAGCCATAGTTTTTTGAAGGGGAGGGTCAATTCACTCTAGCTCCATGTGGAACGGCTTTTTAGTATTTTACCCCATCAGGGTCAAAAGATGAGGCTATACCTATTGCATCATTCCATCCTGGTTAATCATCTGTTTTCCATTACCTGTAAGTGAAAAGCCCAACTCAGTCCATGACGTCCCATCTAAACCTTTTAAGGAAATTCCCTTGTCGGTTTTCATGATTGTAAACAAGTAATTAGCCAGCTTGGCATCCCTCTCTGTGCTTACTTTTCCTAATTGAGTCATTCCCCACTCATCAATGGCTTGAGGCTGATAGTTATTTAACGCAAAACTCAATTCTTTCCATGCGCTTCCTGATGGACTGACCAACTTGAGCCCGTCATTCGTTTTTTCTATCACAATGGTAAATTCACTTTCATCAGCATGCTGCTTTTTCTGTGCAGATAAATTTGTGGCAAGGCCCAAAACCAGAAATGTTAAAAAAAACAATGAGCGTAAAAAGATATTAAGAATTCTGTTTTTCATGATTTTAAATTAACGGGTTAAAAAGTAATAATTGAATTTAAAAATAGAATTTATTCTGAAATTCACCAAATAACCCTCAGAGCGATGAAGATTTCTTTTGGATGATGAGCAGCATTTGTTTCTGGAACCAAGCGGTGGACATCAAACTTCAGCGATCCAATATATCCCTTCCTTTCAAAACCTCAATTTTTATACCTTTGCA
>CALJKQ010000007.1 GCA_937973565.1 uncultured Saprospiraceae bacterium
AAAGACACCGCAACAAGTATAAACGAAACAAAGATTTACATTCTTAAAAAACAGACAGAGAATTCGGACTTTAACTATTCCAAACTTGACGACATTGACGGTAACAAATTGGAAACATTAAATGTGAGAAACCTGATGCCGGTTTTTGAACCTGTAAGCGGACAATTTAAGTATTATCAATTCCTCTCGACATTTGTTGGACAAGCGTATAATGCAGACGGTCCGCCATTATTCGAAGACTTTCACGATATATTAATTATCAAAACCGATAACGAGAATAAAATTATTGACGCATATCATTACACATTAGAATGGGCTGAACCCCCACTTCAATATGACGTATTTAAAAGCTCTACAAAAAATATTTATTTGACTAATAAAATGGACATTAACGAACTAAAATTTATACGAACATATAGCTGGAGTGACGACAATAAGGAACTCAAAGAGAACGGAATAATCCTACTTAAAAAATAAAAACTGGGCATAACAGGGGTTTTGCGAAATTGGGGCGAAGTGCCAACCCGAACATTCGAAATTTTTATGTACATTAGTGCTAGGCTGAAACATAGTGCATTTTAAACCCCAACTTCGCAAAGCCCCGAAACGTTATGCCCAATGCCAAGAGACACCCTACGAACATTGACAGACAGACAAAATCGATGACAGAAAAGCCAACGCTTCGTAAAATTAAAAGAGGTGCAAACTAACACACAAAGCCAAAGCTTTTGCACCACATTTAATTTTACCCTCAACGCACCAAGCCCACCCACCACCCATATTTAAAATGATACATTTTTCAATTTTTATACTATCTTTGCCCCAATGAAAATATTTGCATTTTTTATGGCTATCTACATTTTGGTACTTAGTGCAGTACCTTGTAGCGATGTACATAATGATTGCAATGATAATAGTAACAAAATAGAACTTACCCAAAACCACGACCACCACCAAGACCAAGACGATAATTGCACACCCTTTTGCACTTGTACTTGTTGTAGTGCCTCGGTTATCGCATTAGATTTTGCGCCTTTTCAAATCAAAAACCCAACTGTTTTTCATATCTCTGAAAAAGTAACTATCCGTAACTTCTCTTTCATTTCCAATTTCTTTGGTTCTATTTGGCAACCCCCTAAAATAATGTCTAATTGTTAGTGATTAACGATTAGTATCTTGTCGTAAATCTTCATTTACTTTTTAGTTGTTTGCATACTGCAAATGGTATCGTTAATCATTAATGAGTTTTTTCATTTTGGTAATTGCGTTTAGCAATTTATCATTAACAATTAACCATTAATAATTAAAAAAAGTGTTAGATCAAATAATAAAATTCAGTATAAAAAACAAAATAGTCATTGGTATAATGACTTTGTTACTCATAATTTGGGGCGTTTGGAGTGCTACCAAACTACCCATAGATGCCGTACCCGATATTACCAACAATCAGGTACAAATATTTACTTCTTGTCCTACATTGGCAGGGCAGGAAGTAGAGCAATTAGTAACTTTTCCTATTGAGCAAAGTATAGCCAATATTCCCAATATTGAAGAAGTCCGAAGTATTTCTCGTTTTGGATTATCGGTTATTACAGTAGTGTTCAAAGACGAAGTAGATATATATTTTGCAAGGCAACTTATAAACGAAAAAATAAAGGAAGCCGAAGAAGACATACCCAAAGGAATAGGCACACCAGAGCTTGCACCTGTAAGCACAGGGCTTGGCGAAGTGTATCAATACATTATTCACCCAAAAAAAGGGAGTGAGTATAAATACAATGCCAAAGATTTGCGTACTATGCAAGATTGGATAGTAGCAAGACAATTAAATGGAACAGCAGGTATTGCCGAAGTCAATAGTTTTGGTGGCGAACTCAAACAATACGAAGTTTCAGTAAATCCAAATCGGCTAAAAGCAATGGGTGTAAGCATTCCAGATATATTTACTGCCTTAGAAAAAAACAATCAAAATACAGGGGGTGCATACATTGACAAAAAGCCAAATGCTTATTTCATTCGTGGCATTGGTTTGGTTACTTCAATAGAAGATGTACAAAATATCGCTGTTAAAAACATAGGAGCAGTACCCATATTTATAAAAGATGTTGCCGAAGTTCGTTTTGGCAATGCCGTACGCTATGGAGCATTAACCTTTAATGGTGAAGTAGATGCCGTAGGTGGTGTAGTAATGATGCTAAAAGGAGAAAATAGTAATGAAGTGGTAAATCGTATAAAAGAGAAACTACCTACTATTCAAAAATCACTACCTGATGATATTGTAATAGAACCTTATTTGGACAGAACCGATTTAGTAAAAAGAGCCATAAGCACAGTAGAAAAAAATTTAATAGAAGGAGCTTTAATTGTAATATTTGTTTTAGTTCTCTTTTTAGGCAATTTTAGAGCAGGACTTATTGTAGCTTCTGCCATTCCTTTGTCTATGCTTTTTGCATTGGGCTTAATGAATGTATTTGGTGTAAGTGCTAATTTAATGAGTTTGGGTGCAATAGATTTTGGTTTAATAGTAGATGGAGCAGTAATTATTGTAGAAGCAACTTTACACCATTTGGGATTACGAAAATCAATTAACAAACTTACTCAGTCCGAAATGGACGAAGAAGTATTTGTATCTGCTTCCAAAATTCGTAGTAGTGCAGCTTTTGGAGAAATCATAATACTAATTGTATATATCCCAATTCTAACATTAATAGGTATAGAGGGCAAAATGTTTCGCCCTATGGCTCAAACGGTGGGCTTTGCCATTTTTGGAGCATTAATTTTATCGCTTACTTATATTCCTATGATGTGTGCTTTATTCTTACCTAAGTTGATAAGCCACAAAAAGAATTTTAGCGATAAAATGATGGATTTTTTTCAAGGCATTTATCAACCTTTATTACAAAAAGCCATACAAATAAAATATTGGTTAGTAGGTGGCACAGTAGCATTGTTCGTTGTTTCATTAATTGTGTTTAGTCGTATGGGAGGCGAATTTATTCCCACTCTTGCCGAAGGCGACTTTGCTTTTCATTGTATTCTACCACAAGGTAGTTCGTTGAGCCAAAGTATTGAAACTTCTATGCAGGCTTCAAGAATAATCAAGCAATTTGATGAGGTGAAAATGGTAGTAGGTAAAACAGGAAGTGCTGAAGTGCCTACCGACCCTATGCCACCCGAAGCTACTGATATGATGATAATTCTAAAACCACAAAAGGATTGGAAAACTGATAAATCATATAATGAATTAGCAGATGAAATTATGGAAAAGTTGGAAGCCATACCAGGTATATTTTTTGAAAAAAATCAACCTATTCAAATGCGTTTTAATGAGCTAATGACAGGCATTCGCCAAGATGTAGCAGTAAAAATATTTGGTGAAAATATGGATACCTTATCAAGCTATGCCAATAAGGTAAACAGTGTAATCCTCTCTGTACAAGGTGCTACAACCCCACAAGTAGAAAGAGTAAACGGCTTACCACAAATAAATGTAACCTACGACAGATTGCGATTAGCAAATTATGGCTTATCCGTAGAAGATGTAAATGATATTGTAAGCACAGCATTTGCAGGTAAGAGTACGGGTGTAGTTTTTGAAAATGAAAGAAAATTTGACTTAGTAGTTCGGTTAGATAGCACTTACAGAAGCAGTATTGACGATGTAAATAATTTAATGATACCAACCAGTACAGGCAATCAAATTCCACTTTCACAAGTTGCCAATGTCAATTTCAAAGTAGGTCCAGCACAAATAAGCCGTGAAGCAGGTAAGCGAAGAATTGTAATTGGCTTTAATGTAAAAGATAGAGATGTACAAAGTGTTGTTACTGAAATACAACAAAAATTAAGCACACAAGTAAAACTACCTTCAGGTTATTACTTTACTTATGGAGGCACTTTTGAAAACCTACAACAAGCCAGTAAAAGATTAATGATTGCCGTCCCAGTTTCTTTGTTACTCATTTTTATGTTGCTCTATTTTACTTTTCGTAGTTTCAAACAAGCCAGTTTAATTTTCACTGCAATACCAATGAGTGCCATAGGTGGCGTATTTGCATTATTGCTTCGTGGTATGCCATTTAGCATTAGTGCAGGTATTGGATTTATTGCTTTGTTTGGAGTAGCAGTATTAAATGGCATTGTTTTAATAGGCACATTCAACCAATTAGAAAAAGAAGGATGGGCTAATATTTTAGATAGAGTTATTGAGGGTACAAAAATTAGGTTGCGACCAGTATTGATGACAGCCACAGTAGCCAGTTTAGGATTTTTACCAATGGCATTAAGCAGTAGTGCAGGTGCAGAAGTACAAAGGCCATTAGCCACTGTTGTAATTGGTGGTTTAATAACAGCCACATTCCTTACGCTATTTGTATTACCATTATTGTATATCATTTTTAATACCAAAATTTCACTAAAGAGAAAACCCAAAATGAAACATATAACAACAGCAACAACAATACTATTATTAATGTTTGCTATAAATACAAATGCTCAAACTGTTAAGCAACTTACAATAGAAGAAGCAATTAATTTGGCAATTCAAAGCAACCAATCAATAAAGGCAAGTGGTATAGATATTCAAGCAACTGAAAGTTTGAAAAAAACAGCCAATGAATTACCCAAATTAGATTTTAATACACAGCTTGGGCAATACAATAGCATTAAGTTTGACAATGCTTTTCAGCTTTCGCAAACAATACCTTTTCCTACTTTGTTTGGAGCAAAAAATGAACTGATAATTGACGAAGTAAAAGCGAAGCAAATACAACAACTACTAACTGTTTACGAAATCAAAAATCAGGTTCGTAGTTTATATTATCAAATAGAATATTTACAATACAACAAACAAAAATTATTGAGTTTAGATAGCTTATACAACGAGTTTATAGGAGTTGCAAATTTGCGATACAAAACAGGTGATACCAAGAAAATTGAAATTAGCACTGCCGAAGCTAAAAAAGGTGAGATAAAATTATTAGCACAGCAAAACCAAGTTTATTTACAAAATGCGTATCAAAGTTTACAAACTATAATAGGCATAAAAGATAGTATTGTAATTCCTTCAAATAATACATATACGCCTTTACAAGTAAATAGTTTAATAGATACCAATGCCATTGCAAACCACCCAATGTTACAAGCTATTTATCAAAATATGCAAATAGCAGAACAAACCAAAAAAGTAGAAAAAGCACAGGGTTTACCTGATTTCAAAATTGGATATTCCAATCAATCATTAATAGGCATACAAACTATAAATGGAGTAGATAAATACTTTGGTTCAGGTAATAGATTTAATGTAGTAAATATTGGAATTGCTATACCACTAACTTTTGGAGCTACCAAAGCAAAAATTAATAGCTTGGAATATCAAAAACAAAGTTTACAAATACAAGCAGAGTATCAAACCAAATTACTGAATACACAACTGCAAAATGCCTTAGCACAATACCAGCAAGATGTACAGCAATACAATTACTATAAAACCCAAGCACTACCTAATGCAGACGAAATTGTTAAAGCAGCCCAATTAGGCTACCGTACAGGAGATATAAGTTATGTAGAGTATTTGTATGCTTTGCAAACAGCAACGGATATACAATTAAAATATTTGCAAGCCATTCAACAAATCAATCAAACAGTAGTAAACATTAATTCAATAATAAATAAATAATTCAAAATATGTCATTCAATATAAATATTAAAATAAGTGCTGTAGTCATACTATCTATGATACTCACAGCTTGCCACAATCACAAAGAGGGCGATGGCCATAATCACGGCACAACCGAAACAAAAACCGAAGCCAAAACTGAAGAACACCACGAAGAAGCCCCAAGTACCATTGCTTCATTAACAGACGAACAAATAAAAACAGTAGGCATTACTTATGTTAGTGTAGAAATGAAAGAACTAACAGCTACCATAAAAGCCAATGGAAACTTAAAAGTACCAAACAACAATAAAGGCAATGCCACTTCTTTGTATGGTGGCGTTATCAAATCCCTAAATGTTCAAATTGGTTCTTATGTTCGTAAAGGGCAAGTAATAGCCACTATTGCCAATCCACAATTTATTCAATTACAAGAAGAATATTTAACCATAGCCAGTAAAATTATTTTTGCAGAGCAAGAATTAGCACGGCAAAAAGAACTTAACGAGGGAAATGCAGGAGCAAAGAAAAACTTACAAAGTGCCGATGCTGAATTAAAAACATTAAGAACTCGTAGAGCTTCATTACAACAGCAAATTCAATTAATGGGTATCAATCCTAACAATGTTTCAAACAGTAATTTACAATCTGCTTTAGTGGTTACAAGTCCTATAGGTGGCACTGTAAGCAATGTATTTGCTAAAATTGGTAGCTATGTAGATGTGTCTTCGCCAGTAGCAGAAATTGTAGATAACGGCTCTTTACATTTAGATTTGAATATATTTGAAAAAGATTTGCCGATGCTAAAAGTTGGGCAAACCATTCATTTTACACTAACCAACAACCCCACTACTGAAAACGATGCAATTGTATTTAGTATTGGTAATGCCTTTGAAAACGACAGCAAAACCATACCAGTACATTGCAATGTAAAAGGCAATAAAACAGGGTTAATAGATGGTATGAATATTACAGGTATTGTTAGCTTAAATAATGTAACAACCCCAGCAGTACCAACTGATGCAATTGTAGAAGCCGATGGCAAATATTATATTTTTATAGTTACCAACAAAGAACCCGAAGAACACCACAAAGAGGGTGAAGAAGGACACGACCATAGCAAAGCAGAAAAGGGCAAGGAAACAGAACCTAAAAAACACACTAATTTTGAAAAAATAGAGGTGGCAAAAGGTGTTTCTAATATGGGTTATACTTCTATTACATTTATTAATGAAATACCAAAGGATGCTAAAGTAGTATCAAAAGGTGCTTTCTTTATCAATGCAAAATTATCAAACACAGGAGGACACGAACATTAAAATATAAAATTATGTATTGGTTAAAAATTTATTTACCTATTTACTTACTACTTTATTTATCAGTAGCATTTCTAATTCCAACTTATCGTACCTATAAGAAAACAGGTATAAATCCAATTACATTTGGCAAAGCTGATAATGCACACGATTATATTGGATTGATAATGAAAATACTCATTTGTCTTTTATTTGGTACAGTCTTATTGTTTTCATTTTCACAAAGCCTTTATTATTACCTAAGTCCCATTCTTTATTTGGAAGATCCATTAATTCTAATTATAGGTATTGTAATAATTCACATTTCTTTAGTTTGGATATGTATAGCTCAATATCAAATGAGTGATAGTTGGCGTATTGGTATAGATGAAATCAATAAAACTGAATTAATTACAAAAGGCATTTTTTCAATAAGTAGAAATCCTATTTTTTTAGGAATGATTGTAAGTGTATTGGGCTTATTTTTTGTAATTCCAAATGCGTTAATGTTTTGCTTAACGATTACCACTTACATAGTCATTCAAATTCAAATTAGGTTAGAAGAACAGTTTTTACAAAAGCAACACGGTCAAGTTTATATCAATTACAAACAAAAAACAAGAAGATTAATATAATATTATGCAACACATTCATAAATACGATGCACAAGGCAAACAACTTTGTTGCACACAAGAAGAAAAAATAAATCTTATTGCCAATAAGCAATTAAAAAAAGAACATAAAGAAGTAGGTTGCTGTGAAGCAGATGAACCCAAGCATAGCGAACATTCAGACGATGACGGACACGACCATTCAAGTGGTAGCGATAGTACTTTCAAAATGTTTTTACCAGCCATAATAAGTTTGGTTTTGTTACTCATTGCTATTGCTTTTGATAATTGGTTTCCTCAATCTTGGTTTAGAGGTTGGGTTCGTATTATTTGGTATATAGTAGCTTATGCACCAGTGGGCTTACCAGTATTGAAAGAAGCAATTCAGAGCATAGGCAAAGGAGAAGTATTTTCAGAATTTTTATTAATGAGTATTGCCACTATTGGAGCATTTGCCATAGGCGAATATCCCGAAGCAGTAGCTGTAATGCTATTTTATGCAGTAGGCGAAGTATTTCAAACATTAGCCGTAAAAAGAGCCAAAGCCAATATTAAAACATTACTTGACCAACGACCTGATGAAGTAACCATTTTAGAAAACAACCAAGCCAAAACTATTAAAGCAGAAACGGTACAAATAGGTAATATTATTCAACTTAAAGCAGGAGAAAAATTGGGATTAGATGGAGAACTATTAAGCGACAATGCTTCATTTAACACAGCAGCACTTACAGGCGAAAGCAAACCAGACACCAAAGCCAAAGGCGAAACGGTATTAGCAGGAATGATAAACCTAAACACAGTAGCACAAGTAAAAGTTACAACAGCATACACTGATAGTAAGTTGAGTAAAATTTTAGAATTAGTACAAAACGCCACAGCACAAAAAGCACCAACCGAATTATTTATTAGAAAATTCGCAAAAATATATACACCAATAGTTGTACTTCTTGCTTTACTCATTACAGTACTACCTTACTTCTTTGTAGAAAATTATATTTTTAGTCAATGGCTTTACAGAGCTTTAGTTTTCTTGGTTATCTCTTGTCCTTGTGCATTGGTTATCAGTATTCCATTAGGTTATTTTGGTGGTATAGGTGCAGCTTCTAAAAATGGTATTTTATTTAAAGGCAGTAACTTTTTAGACATTATTGCAAACATACAAAATGTAGTAATGGATAAAACGGGTACAATGACCGAAGGTGTTTTTAAGGTGCAGGAAGTAGTATTAAAACCTGAATTTAATAAAAATGAAATCCTTCAAATGGTTAATGCTTTAGAAAGTCAAAGTACCCACCCAGTTGCAACAGCCATTCATAACTATGTAGGAAATGTTGATAGCAATATTAAATTAGAAAATGTTGAAGAAATAACAGGACACGGACTAACGGCAAATGTAAACGGGAAACAATTATTAGTAGGCAATTTTAAGCTAATGGATAAATTCAATATTGCTTATGATATTGACCCAACTACAATAGTTTACACCTTAATAGCCATTGCTTACAATGAAAAATTTGTAGGTTATCTAACCATTGCAGATAGTATCAAATTAGATGCACACCTTACCATAGACAAACTCAAAGCATTGAATGTAAAAACAACAATGCTAAGTGGTGATAAAAGTACAGTCGTAAAATTTGTTGCTGATAAACTAGGAATTATTAACGCTTTTGGCGATTTATTACCCGAAGACAAAGTAAACAAAGTAAAAGAACTTAAAGCCAAAAACGAAACCGTATGTTTTGTAGGTGATGGCGTAAACGATGCACCAGTAGTATCATTGAGTGATGTAGGAATTGCAATGGGTGGTTTAGGAAGCGATGCAACTATTGAAACAGCCGATGTAGTGATACAAGACGATATGCCGAGCAAAATACCGATGGCAATAAATATAGGCAAACAAACCAAAAAAATTGTTTGGCAAAATATCATTTTGGCATTTGCGGTAAAAGTAATTGTACTTATACTTGGTGCAGGTGGTTTAGCTACAATGTGGGAAGCCGTTTTTGCAGATGTAGGCGTAGCATTATTAGCAATATTAAATGCAGTAAGAATACAAAGAATGAAGTTTTAAATTACAAATAGAAATATAGAAGTAGCAATTAAAATGCAAGCTATTACAGACAAAAAAACTTACAACTGCGAAAAATCCAACAAATAAAGCCATAAGCCAACGCTTTTGGTAGCACATTTGCATTTTTGCCAACACACAAACCAACCCTAAAAATGCAAAAGAGCTTCCAAGCCAACGCACAACGACAAACAAAAAGTAATCGAAATGAACAGACGAGAAAAGGCACTAGGGCATAACAAGGGTTTGAACGCAATGGGGGCAGAAGTTGTAAATTCAACATTTGTACTTCTATTTGGCATTTGTGTTAAACTCAACATTTGTGCTTCTAATCCCCCACTGCGTCAAGCCCCAAACCGTTAGGCGTAATGCTGACAGACACCGTAAACATTGAAAATAACAGCTGACATAAGACAACTTTACAAACCAATTCAACCGACCGTTAAACAATCGGCTGGCAACGTAACCTATTCAGAATTTTTGCCTGACATCAGACTGCAAGACATTATTTATTGCTATTGGCAACTCAAAACATCTACACCACTTACTGAACCATTTATTTATCGTGTGGTAGCTGACGGCTGTATTGACATCTTTTTTGAAATCAACAATCCCAAAGACAATTTTGTAATGGGGTTTTGTAAAAAGTTCACAGAGTTCCCGCTTGACAACACGTTTCATTACATAGGTGTTCGTTTCTTGCCGACAATGTTTCCGCAACTTTTTAGAATTAATGCCTCTGAATTGAGTAATCGTTTTGAACAATTAGGTAACATAGTGCCTAAGGTTTCAACGTTCATTGCGGACAATTTTCATCATCAATTAACAACAGAAGAAATACAATTTACATTTGACACTTATTTTATCAATCTTGTTGAAAACACCTCATTTGACAACGACAGCAGACTTTACAGTGCTATTGAAAAAATACTTCAAGAGTTTGGTGTTGTAAATATTGAACGGGACTTGGACACAGGTATAAGTCAAAGACAACTTCGCAGACTTTTTGAGTTTTATATTGGTGATACAGCTAAGACTTTTGCAAAAGTGGTTCGTTTTCAAAATATTCTTCGTGCCAAACCTTCATCACAAAGTTTACGACAGAACAAATTATTTTTTAATACAGGCTATTACGACCAAGCTCATTTCATCAAAGAGTTCAAGAATTTTTATGGTGTTACGCCAAGCAAAGCGTTTGGCAGATGATTATGTCCGTTTTATACAATGTTTGAACTGTGATTTGATAGAATTTTGTATCGTAAATCAAAACAAAAAATGATGAAACGAATACTTACAATTCTAACATTAGCTTGCTTAACCGCAAATGCTTTTTCACAATCAAGTTCAACAATTAAAAATCAAAACAAGATGAAATTAAACGCAGGAGTACTCACAACAAAATTGGCAGAAAGCAAAGCTTTTTATACCTACAATTTAGGTTTCGGGGTAACATTTGAAAATGAGTTTTACCTCTTAATGCACACCCCAAACCACGAAGCAGAAATCAGTTTTTTGCTTCCCAATCATCCAAGTCAGCAACCTTTCTTTCACAAAGCTTTTTTGGGACAAGGAATGTATCTGACAATTGAAGTAGATGATGTGGACAACATCTACAACGACCTTAAAAAGAAAGGCGTGCCGATAAAAATTGACATCCGAAACGAACCTTGGGGTGACAGGCATTTCGCCATTGAAGACCCTAATGGTATTGGTATTGATATTGTAAAATATTCACCACCGCAAGATAAATAGTTATGAAAACTCAACTTTCAAACAATTTAAAAGGTGCAAAAAATATTGGGGCAAGAATTGAGAAACGTCTAAATGAAATAGGCGTTTTTTCACTTGCAGACCTTGCTCAAATGACACCAGCAAAAGCGTATCAAAATATATGCAGACAAAATCCCGGCAAGACATTTCCAGTTTGTTATTATTTGTATTCACTACAAGGAGCTTTGCTTGACTTACACTGGGACGACTTGCCGACAGAACTAAAAGCAGAACTACGAAAACAAGTTGACGAGAAAAGAAGCACATACGCCTAACAGCGTTTTGGCAAAAGTGGCGGTTCAGTGCTTCGTATGACAGTTTTTCGTAAATTTGACGTGCGTGCTTCGAATGAACTTTAGTGGTAAAAATCGCCACCTTCGCCAAGCCGCCAAACGAACGTTGACAATATTAAATACACAATAATTATGGGATTTTTCAATTTATTTAACAAAAGCAAGAAGGTAGAAAATACTACTCATCAAGACATAAAAATGTCTGAAACTGACAATGGGTCACATGGTGACAACATTGGAGGACTGATAGGATTCAATTCACTAAATAGTGAGAATGGCAGAAATTTTATAAATGAGATTTTGGTAAAGTCTGTGAATGAAAAACCTGAACTATCTACGAAATCACACGAACTCAAAAGCATTTCCATAGCAAATAATCCAAATTTAAAACTTAGGGTGCTTACCGATACAAAAAATGTTTTATCAGCATTTCCGTATTTAAGGACCACTTATGTAATGCCATATAAAACCAAAGAAATAATTGAGTGGAAACATATGAAAAAATGTGAAGCTGAAATTAAAGGCGGAGGGAGGAATACATTTGGGTTTGATTTCTTTCCAACTGACTATGCAATAAATAAATCAAAGTATACAGCAAATAATGAAATTCAGCTTCATGTTTCTGCAATAGCATTTGTGGTTGACAAAAGTGAATTTAATCAAGATACAGAGGTTAAATTTAGTGAAGACTTTGTTTCTTACTTGCCAAGTTCAAATTTGCCAAGACAGACCTATTATGACTTTATCGGAAAGGTTATAGATTTCGAGGAAATCAAATTGGATAATAACGCTCAAGGTTACATTGCGAAAGTCAAGCTCATCAATGAAGATACTGATCCGGATTTCTTTACTGTGGATATGTTCATGAATAAAGAAAATATGCGAATAAGTGCTCTTGAAAGAGGGCTGAAAATAACAGGATTGCTTTGGTTTCAAGGAGAAATAGCAAGTAATTAACTGTGTTAAAAATGTGATATGAGATCAGACTTCCTTAGATCGTCCGATCCATATCACAGATTCGTTGGCAACAAACTTTGATACATAATATAATTAACACTTAAAATAATTGAATATGAAAACAAAACAAATTTTCCTCATAACAATTTTGTCTTTTGGATTGACCTTGTGTTTCGGGCAAACCAACCATACTAAGAAGGAATCAACAAATGTTCAAATAAAATCAAAGCTGGATAAACCCTATTATGTGGTGAAAGTCAACGAGAAATCGTTGGAATTTGACGCAAGCAAAAATGAGAATTTGGACTTAGCGTCAATTGACCCCAATGCTATTGAATCAGTTTCTGTATTAAAGGGAGATGTAGCCAAAGACAAGTACGGTGAAAAGGGACAAAATGGAGTTGTAATAATTACGGTTAAAAATTTTGATCTCCTTTCCGAAGACCTTCAGGCTAAGTTTATGGATTTGCACAAGAAATAATGCTTGAATTCCTGGGAATATATGGCCAGCCTCCTGCAATGTATTTGCATCTGGAGGAGTGATGTCTGGTTTTAAATTTTCTTATTCAAATGGGTAATAGGACAACGAGTCTTACATGAAATTCAATTGGTAAATCGATACATTGGTAAATTGGTAAATCGGCACATCCGAAATCAGTACGTCCGAAATTGGTAAATCAGTACATCCATACATCGGTAAATCGGTATACCCCTTCAAACACAGCTCACCCATTTTCCCTACCTTCGCGGATAAAAAACCACATGCTCTCCCCCTTCTCCCAACAACTACTCACCTGGTTCGAAACCGAAAAGCGCGATCTGCCATGGAAGGCTACCCACGATCCGTACAAAATCTGGATCAGTGAGATCATCTTGCAGCAAACTCGGGTGGCGCAAGGACTGCCGTACTACGAGCGGTTTATCAAAAAGTTTCCTACGGTGAAGAAGCTGGCAGATGCACCGTTGGATGAGGTGCTCAAGATGTGGGAGGGTCTGGGCTACTATTCCAGGGCGCGTAACCTGCACCATACGGCACAGCTCATCAGGGATCAGTACAAAGGGGTGTTTCCCAAAAATTATGAGGAGATTTTGGCGTTGAAGGGCATCGGTAGCTACACGGCGGCAGCCATTGCGAGTTTTGCTTACAACCTGCCTTATCCGGTGTTGGATGGCAATGTCAAGAGGGTGGTGGCCCGCTTTCTGGGCATGCGGGAGGCCATCGACCTGCCGGCTACCCAAAAGTCCATGATGGGTTGGCTGAACCGGACTTTGCCTCCGAAACAGTCGACCGACTTCAACCAGGCCATGCTGGATCTGGGGGCTACGGTATGCACACCCCAAAATCCAAAGTGTGATGCGTGTCCGGTGGCTTCGTTTTGTGTGGCGAAAAAGGAGGACCTGCAATCTTTGTTGCCGGTCAAAGTAAAGACCATCAACAAACGCGACCGGTACTTTCATTTTTTTGTGGTTGTCGATCCTTCCGGAGCCTGCCTCCTCGAGCAACGCAAAGAAAAAGACATCTGGCAGGGCTTGTACCAGTTTCCGCTATTGGAGACCACCACGCCCAAAAAACTGACCAAAAAAGAAATCACAAGCCGGCTGAATGACATGGGCCTTGAACTTGACCCGCTCGTCGATTATTCTTATTTTGAACCGGAAAAACCACATATTTTGACACATCAGTCGATTTATACCAAATTTTATACGATAAAAATCGCTAAAAACACATTAAAAATTTCGAATAAGCATATCTTTTTTGTAGATAGCAGAAAATTGACGAACTTTGCATTTCCCCGGGTACTGCATGGTGTGCTAAACAACATATTGAGCTGAGTTACCTTAGAAAAAACAGACTAAAGCATTCAAAATCATAATGAGATGGTAAACAAGGTTACATTGATTGGAAATTTGGGCAAGGATCCCGAAGTAAGGCACTTTGACAACGGTGGCTCTGTAGCCAGAATTACCTTGGCTACCAACGAATCTTACCGTGATAAGGATGGCAATTGGCAAAACCAGACCGAATGGCATACGGTAATCGCCTGGAGAAACCTGGCAGACCGCGCTGAAAAAGAACTCAAAAAAGGCAGTCTTGTCTATGTAGAAGGCAAACTCAAAACCCGCCAATACAAAGACAGCAATGGCGTAGACCGCTATGTGACCGAGGTGGAAGCCCTTACCCTTCGTTCGCTTGAAAAGAGAGAGCGCCAGGAAGGCAGCGGTGGCGCACCTCTTCCCGGTCAATCGGGCTTTGGCGGAGATACCTCTCATTCCGGCCACGACTTCAGCGCTCCTATTGATGGGGCAGACGATCTTCCGTTTTAATCGTGAACGGAAATTTATTTAACTAAAATCTCCATTTTGGAAACTGAGCCTCCCAATCTTTTAGGGTTTTTTGTAGGTTTTTTGCAGCTCGACTGGGTCTTTATTACCTATTTTCTGCTTCTTATCCTGCTCATTTGTTGTTCCGGCCTGATCTCTGCCAGTGAGGTGGCGTTTTTTTCACTAACGCCTTCCCGACTGCGTGCCATCGAAGAAGAAGAGGGCGCCATAGGTCAACGCATCGTGCAGCTCAGAAGCCACCCCAAAAAACTGCTGGCTACCATCCTCATAGGCAACAATTTTGTAAACATTGCCATCGTCATTGTTTCCAAAATCATCCTGGATCAGATATTAAACGAACAAATCCTCACCTCCATTGGCTGGTGGCTGCATGAATATGTCTTTTTGGGTTTATTCTCTCCCGATCAGCTGGCTACGGCCATCGACTTTTTCATAACGGTAATCCTGGTTACTTTCATCCTCCTCCTCTTTGGGGAAGTGGGGCCGAAAATATATGCCAATGTCAACAACCTTAAAGTGGCAAGAATCATGGCCACCCCCATCAGTTTTTTGGGTTTCCTATTTACGCCGGTTAGTGCCGTTCTTGTGCGCTGGGGACAGACCATTGAAAGAAGGATCGCCGCCAACCGCAATTACCAGACAGGCACCAGCAAAGAAGACCTCGATGCCGCCATTGAACTCACCGTAAGTCAAAACGAAGAAGAACCCCACGAAGCTGAATTGCTTAAGGGCATCGTCAAATTTGGTGATATGTCGGCCCGCCAGGTCATGAGACCCAGAGTGGACGTAGTGGCGGTGGAAAAAGACATTGATTTTACTTCGCTGCTCGACATTGTCAAAGAAAGTGGTTATTCGCGGCTACCGGTTTACGAAGAAGATGTTGACAAGATCCTCGGCATTCTTTATGTCAAAGACCTCATCGGGCTCACAAACGAAGGACCCGATTTCAAATGGAATGAACTGATCCGCACCAACATGCTCTACATTCCGGAGACCAAAAAGATAGACGACCTGCTGCGCGATTTCCAGATCAAACGACTGCACATGGCCATCGTCGTAGACGAATTCGGCGGTACCCTTGGCATTGTCACCCTGGAAGACATCATGGAAGAAGTGATCGGAGAAATCAAAGATGAATTCGACGACGATGAAGACATCGAATACATCAAACTTGCCGAAGGCAATTACATCTTCGACGGCAAAGCCCTGCTCAACGATGTATGCCGCATCATGGGTGAAAAAACATCTTACTTCGATGATATCAAGGGCAATGCCGATTCGGTAGGAGGCCTCATCATCGAACTCATGGGCATGATACCCAAGCCGGAAAAAGAAATCCAGATCAAAGAGCTGCAACTGAAAGTAATTTCTTCCAACAGCAGAAGGATTGAGAAAGTAAACATCAAAGTCATCCAAAGTCAAAACCAATGAGGGCGTTCGCAAGTTTTGTATTGCTGTTTTCTTTATTCTTTCTCATTGCCTGTGGAGAAGAGGGAAGTAAGATGCCTAAACAGCGCCTCTTCCCTTACGTGGAATATCCTGTGCGCAAAGATACTACCTTCGATCATTCGATATGCCCGTTTACTTTTCAATACCCCAGCTACCTCAATTACCGACAGGATTCTTTTTACTTTGGAGAAAAACCACTGAACGACTGCTGGTTTGACCTCAACAGCCCACAGCTGGGATCCAGCCTGCATTGCAGCTATTATCCTATCACCTCTCGCGCTCGCTTTGATGAACTGGTAAACGATGCTTTTACCATTACCGGTAAACACAACATCAAGGCCAACGCCAGGAAAGAATCCATCATCCAGGGTAAGAAAGGAGTAGGGGGCATCCTCTTTGAAGTGAGCGGCCCGGTGGCTTCTCCGGTGCAGTTTTTCCTAACCGATTCGACCCACCACTTTTTCAGGGGCTCTTTGTATTTCAATGCTACCGTCAACCCCGATTCTACAGCACCGGTTCTCGACTTTATTCGCAAAGACATGGAGACCATCCTCAGCACATTTGAGTGGAAAAAATAACAACCATGCGTTTCCTGTCTATTTATCTGATACTTTTATTCTCGATCCAAATATCTATGGGTCAGCAGTCTGTAGAAGAATTGGGCAAGGTAAAGTGGTTGCGTAATCTCGACCAGGCAAAAAAGGAAGCAGCACAAAAGAAATTGCCCATCTTTCTGCTCTTTCAGGAAGTACCCGGCTGCGCTACTTGTCGCAACTTTGGCAACGATGTACTCAGTCACCCACTGATCGTAGAAGCCATCCAAACCTATTTCGTTCCCCTGGCCATTTACAACAACAAAGGCGGCCACGACGCTGAGGTCCTGAACCTGTACAAGGAACCGGCATGGAACAATCCGGTTTTTCGTTTCATCGATGAAACAGGGAAAGATATCCTGCCACGACACAGTGGTCAATATTCGGGAGCATCGGTGGTGAAAGCCATCAATACGGCCCTCACAAAAACCAATCGACTAATCCCCGGCTATTTGAGTCTACTCGAAACCGAACTCAATGCCCATACCGATGAATTGTACCTGGAGATGTATTGTTTTTGGGCGGGAGAAAAAAACATCGGCTCACAGCCCGGCGTGGTTTATACAGAACCCGGTTACAGCAACGGCAAGGAAGTTGTAAAGGTCGTCTTTGACCAAAACCTAACATCTGCAGACAAGATCGTGGCCAGTGCCCGAAAGTCGGGTAATGCCGATGCCATACATGAGAAATCAGGACACAAGATCAAAGCAGGCACTGATATTAAATCGTTGCCGCTAAAAAATTATTCGATTGACAAGGATTTGCATTATTACCTTAAAAATTCGGTGTATGTCAATCTGCCGCTTACACCCATGCAGGCAACACGCATCAACAGTGCCCTTGGCAATGGCAATGAAATAAAGTCGTTGCTTTCACCCCAGCAATTGAAGATGCTGGCAGCCATCGAAAAGGGCAGCTTATCAAAAAAGCACAGATACACCGCCACTCCCTGGTATTCGGCATGGCCGGCCGGCTATTAACCTTAATGCCATTTATAAAAAAGCAAATTTTGTTTTTGCGCTTTATGTATGGCGCTGACCAGGTAGAGGCCTGATGGCACAGAAGCTCCCTGCATGTACTGTGAAGCCGTTTCAAAATCTCCATTGAAAAGTAGTTTCCCGCTTATATCGATGACCCTTATTATTGTACCTTCGTTTCCGGCTTTGAGCTGCCATTGTCCATTTTCATCAATGTACATTATGGGACTGACCGTATTGAATTCCTGGGTGAGACTCAGCCTCGAAACGGAAATGAACGTGTCAAAGGCACAATTATTTTGATCGTAGATAACTACAAAATAATCGCCCGGAGCAAGGTCGCCTAGGGTGTCGGGCAAAGTAATTTCTTTGCCGTTTATGGCCAACACGTATGGGGGTGTACCTCCTTTGATATCTGAGATTATTATCTGGCCGTTGTCCATAGCCACATCACAAGGTTTAATTTCATATTCAATGTCAAAGGGGGTTGGGATTTCAATGCTGTAAGGACCATAACTTTCCTTGCGCCCGCTGGACGTGGTCACTACAAAGCTGTATTCACCGGCATCCAGATTTTCAAGTACAAGATTGCTGCCACCATGCGACCATTTAATTTCAAATGGAAGCCTTTCCGTAATTACATTTACCTGTATTCTGCCTTTTTCATCCGGACAAAGGGCAGCGTCTACATCAACTTGAAGATCGGGTAGGCTGGTGGTAGTTGTAAAGATAATGCAACTGTCTTTGGACACACATTGATTTTCAAAAGTAAAACAGAGCTTGTGATCTCCATCTTTTTCATAAAGGATAGAATTGGGTAGGCTATCACCTTCAAAACTGAGTTCCCTGGAAGTAATTTTTGTCAACATACCGTTGATTACTTCGGTATTATAATGAAACAAATCGTATTCGAGGGTATAATCTAATTTGACTTCAGGCAAGTTGTTGTAGCTGACCTCAACAGCTAGTTGATGTCCGCTTCCCACATTCACAAAACTGCCGCTTCCCGTGATTTCAGTCCTAAAGGGCCGGATTAAGTAAGAATAAGCACCGGTAAACAAACAGGCATCTGTATAAGCAGTGTCGATGGAGGATAAGGTAGCAATGAGTTCAAATTTTAAGGCTGACTTTGCCTTGCGATAAAGAAAGAACCCCTCTGTGTTTTTTTCAGCAGTTGTCCATTGCAGTTTTACACTATCTCTTGCTACCTCAGCCTGTACATTTTCCAAACCGGAGAAGGGTAGCAGGGTTAGGGTAGGATCTCCCATCAAAGCCACATGCACACCCGTAGCACCATTGCCTGCAGGAAATTCAGAAGAATTGTTCTGCGAAATTTTGGTTCCATAACCAATCGTCTCACCCACAGCCATGTGATGGATGTGCCATACCGGCCTGCCAGCCCAACAATTGGTGAGGGTCTGACCGGAGGCCAGGGCTGCCCGAAGGTAATTGTTGGTGTTGTGCCAGTCGCCAAAGTACGAGCCAAACAGCATGGTAAAGATGGTTTGGTGATTTTCGTTCACCAGTTCTGAAGTAGATCCGATGCCTGAAGCTCCCTGGTAGTTCCCTGCACCGCAGCCATAAGAGCATAAGTACTGATCTTGCTGCAAGGTTGTTTTATAAGGCAGGTATTTGACACTGTCTCTGCCAAAAAATCGGACAAAATTGTTGAGACCGCTTTGTCCGAATGCCTCTGCATACGAGCCAAAATTGTTTTGAATGAGCCCCCTTTTCACATAGGGTTGTGCACCCGATCTGAAGGCATGGTTTTTGGCAAAATACTGCTGTAATAACTCAACTTCTGTCTTGCCAAAGGCCGGAAGATCCGAGAGGTCGATCCGGCCTACTTCCAATTCTACTTTCCCGGGCAGACTGGAATTGTCGTATTTACCATCTCCGGGTATATTGTCATTTCGTGTACCGCTGGCCCCGGTAACATTGACGCTATTGTCTGTCCACGTGCCATCGAGGTCGCCATAAAAGACATCGGCTGGCCAGGCACCCAGGTGATCAGGGGTGTGGCCATCGGGTGCCAGGTAACCGGAATAAGGCACAGGCACCCTTCCAATCAGTACCACAGCCCGCATGTCACTGTTGAGCATCGCCTCAGCTTTGATGGCTTGTTTCACAGAGTCAGCCGTGGCCTGGCTATGCACCCATATTCTGGATACCGTCCAGCCTTCGTTCCACAAATCCGATTCATATTGATCCAGTTCTGCACTGAGTGATGTGTGTAGCGAAGTCTCAATCACCATCAAAACACCACCCCGAAAATGCACAGGACTTACCTCTATGCCCGCTGAGATGGGAGCAGCTACATTGCTGGTGCTGTTCTGTCGGGTAATATGGTATTCGTAAATCTTGCCTTTTACCACGTTGGTATCTCTGAAAGAAGTAGCTGTACCGGGCAAACTGACCAATGGCTTGTAATTGGTTTGTCCTTTTTCTCTTTTTTTGATGAAATAGCTGGATACTCCGGCGGTGTTGGGCCAATCTAATAAAAGGGCATCCCCATCAACCGTGGCTTTAACCAAAATTGAATTTTCAAAGTCAACGTTCTGTGCTGTAAGTGTAAGACTTAGAAGCAGGGATGCCAAATAAAGTACGTTTTTTGCCATGATTTTCAGAATATCTGAATCAAAAATAGCAATAAACAATATGCTAAACCCCCTCTGCGGGAGATTGACGCAAAAAAAATAACACTATACCTGGTGCATAATGTTATTAATTTTAGGATACTTCCTATAATTTTCAGAGCATTCAGGTGTGTCTTTCGAAGCTTGGTGGCCTTTTCTCGGTTTATAAATCCTTCATAACCAACAAGACGATGCAAAGAAATGACATATTTCTGACAGAATTATGATTGTTTTGTGATTGACTGTCAGGAATGGGTAAGTGGTCGTTTTTTCAGTGTAAGTGGTAAAAATCAGGACGACAACCACTCAATAAACTCATTTTTATTCCGTCTCGATACGTCGATGTGGTGGTTGAAGGAGGTAATGATTGAGCCACCATCTCCCTTTAGATACTGTTTTATATACCTTTTCTGGACAATGAAGGAGTTGTGTACGCGAAAAAAGTCGTTCGGGGGCAGCTGTTCTTCAACATCCTTAATGGTCTTGGACATTACTTTTTTGGACCCGTCATTGAGGTAGATATTGGTGTATGTGGATTCTGCTTCGCAGTAAACGATGGCTTCAACCGGAATGAGATCAATGGTGGTCTTGCTGTTGAGGTGTAAAAACCTTGCATTGGCAGCAGTAGCCTGCTGCTTTTTTTGGATTAATGATTTGATTTTAGCCACAGCATCAATTACTTCATTGATGGCAATGGGCTTGAGCAAATAATCCACTGCGTTGTGTTTAATGGCATCAATGGCATAGTCCTTATAGGCTGTGGTAAATATGACCTTGAAGTCGGCTTCTTTAAAATACGACAATAAGTTTAAACCCGATCCTCCGGGCATCTGTATATCCAGAAAAATAAAGTCGGGTCGCAAGGTGGTGATGGCCAAATATCCTTCTTCCACATTCTGCCCTTGGCCTATGATTTCCACTTCAGGACAATATTTATTTAAAATGTTGACAATGGTCTCTCTGCTTTTGGATTCATCGTCAATGATTACACACGTCATTTTTTCAATTTCTAATTAAAAGTACAAAATGCAAGCTATAATTAATGCATAAGGGTTATTGCGTGGGGTTTAGTGAAATTTTTAATGGCATTCTGATCGTCACCCGCGTGCCTTTATCTACTTTGTCGGGATACAAATCAACGATGTCCACATCAATATCGCTCCGATCAAATTCCCGGATAGCATTGATCCTTTCCCGAATAATTTTTATGCCCAGAGATTGCTTTTTAAGGTGATTTTTTTTCTTTTGCAATGCCATTTCCCTGCCAATGCCGTCATCTTCTACCCGGCATATCAACAGTTTGCCTTCCGCCCTCCAGGTAATTTTCAGGTAGCCTTTGGTATCCTTATTTTTAAGCCCGTGCTCTATGGCATTTTCTACAAATGGCTGGACAATGTTGGAAGGAATTTGTACTGTGTTGTCCAAATTATCATCAATAGAGATAGAATATTCAAAGTGTTCTCCCGATCTGAGCGACTCCAATGACAAATAAAGTTGCAATAATTCTATTTCTTCGAAAAGCCCGATAAACTGTTTTTTGGATGCTTCCAGGTAACCCCTTATTAACCTTGAGAATTTGCTTAGGTATTCATTGGCCTTCACTTCCTCGTTGGTAAAAATGTAGTTCTGGATCGCATTGAGAGAGTTGAATATAAAATGACTGTTTAGCTGCGATTGCAGGCTTTCCAGCTTGATTTCTGCCATCTTTTTCTGCAGCGCCAGTTCTCTTTCATTGGCCATCAATTTGCGTTTATTCCAGACATAAAAGAGCAGGAAGGGAATGAATGCTAAAAATGTAGCCAGACTCAATCGAAACCAAAGGGTATTGTAAAACACCGGATGGATTTTAAAACTAAATGCCACCTCATTTTTGGATGCCACACCGTCCAGGTTGAAAGCCTTGGCATGAAATTTATAGTTTCCGGGCGCAAGGTTGTTTAGCTGTATGGTTCTTTCATTGGTGGCCATTTTGGTGGGCGTTTCTGTGCCTTTTAAGATGTAATAATAGGTGTTCTCCCCAAGGCTTTCATACGAAAAATTGGTCAGCTGAATGGTTACAGAATTTTCAAAGTGACTCAGATCGTAGTGGGTTTGAAATGTTGTTTTTTTACCATTGATCCATATACCGGATATCTCCAGTTCAGGAATACAGATCTTGTCCATTGTAAGATCTTTCATGATCGTTAACCCTTCAGAAGAGCCAATAAACACAGAATCTTTCTTGCAAAACACCGTATTTATATCCTTGGGATGGATGCCGTCTGCATAAGTGAATTTCTTGAATACTACCCGGTTTTGGTTATCGCGTGTGGCCTTCCAGAGACCATTGCTGGAGGCGATCCAGATACTTTGATCAAAAGTATTGTAAAATAGTTTATTTATTATGTGGTTGTTGAACAAAGCATATACATTCATTTCACCCGTTTTGGGTTCAATGCTTATCAGTCCCTTTTCATCACTGCTGAGCCAAACCAAGCCATTTTGATCTTGCACCATGGAACGGATAAAACCATTTATTTTTTCATCGTACCATTTGTCCTGCATTTTCTTGTTGGAATAAGTATATATGCCATTTGTTGTTCCTAACAATATCTGGCCATCCTGTAATCTTAGGATGGAATATATACACTCTTTGGGGCTTTGAATATCGGTAACCAATATCTCTCCTTTTCGAGTCTTAGCCTCTAACAACGAAAGACAACCTCCGAATAAGAAGGTCGTGTCATTCAATCGGAATACTTGTTTGGAAGAGTAATATCCTTTATTGCCAGATCTTATATGATTGGACTTGGGTATCACGTAAGGCCTGGAAAAATACCAGTTGCCCAACCGGATTAAATCTGTAAATGGTTTGATTTTATCGTTGCCCTTTACTGTAAGGGGAGACTTTGAATAAAAGGAAAAATTACCGGTAATGATTTGTCCGTATTTATCTTCCTCCAGGTTGTACAAGTGAGCAGCCATGTGCCAACTGATCTTTTCCGGTTTTCCGTCTTTTTTCAACAGAAAGTATGGAAAGTTGTCGTTTATCAGGTACAAACCATTTTTTTCCAGCCAACCCATGTGGGTTATTTTTGGGGTTGTCATTGCATCCTGGGTCTGGTAATATTGTCTGCTTTTAAATGATTTTCGGGGAATAAAAAAGATGCCACTATAAGTGGAACTGATCCACCAATTACCCTCCCGGTCTACTACCAGATTGGTGCCTTCTCCCGGCATTACTGGCAGTGGTATTGCTTCCCGCACACCAAATACAGATATCTTGCTGAATACACCCGAAAGAGCATCATGTGTCACCAGCCATCCGTCATCAAAGCCTATAATCTCTTCTCCTTTTAACTCATGGGCAGAAAAAAGTTTGTAAACCCGGTCTTTTTCGACCATATACACATATTTCTGTGTAGTAAAACAGTACCGGTCTTTACCAAAATATCGGGGGTGATAAAAGTTGTGATTATCACTTGAATGGGTTTCTCCTTTTTCAAACAAAGCGAGTGTATCGTATGAAAGTGTTGTTTTGTCAAACAGAAATACACCTTTGTTGTAGGTGACAATGCTTATGTTATTCTTATTTTCCTTTACCAGCATTACCAAATCCCGGGCATCTACCGGCAGGTCATATCGTTCTTTTGTTCCATATTTATAAATGGTGAGATTCTGCGATGGATCCCTCTTTTTATGGGTTAAAAAGTATCCACTCCCCGGGTAGTATAAAGGTGACCATTCTTTGCTGGAAGGGCTCCCTGGCGGGTCAACCCAAATAAGGGAGTCTTTATAGATAAACTTTTTTCGCTGGTCTTTGGTATCTAACCACATTCTCCCGTAATCATCGGGAAAACAATTGTAGATGTCTTTAATTTTAAAATTGAGCTTTTCTGAAATACTCTCAAATTCATACCCGTTGTATCTGACAATGCCTTTATCGGTAGATACCCAAATCCTGCCGTCAGCATCATCTATGAGCCGATAACAATTGTTGGATGGTAGTCCATCTTTGGTGGTAAAGTGCCGGATCGGAATCTCCTGACCTGTGGTAGTTTCAAAAATCAGCATCAACCCCATAACAAGTAGCCAATTGGGGAGGCTGATGCCTGATATTTGATGAATGGAATTCAAACCCTACCTTAATTAAACTTCTGAAGGATTGAGGATATAAATGGCATCGAGATTCCTTGCCTCTTCATTATAGTCCAGGCCATAGCCAATCACAAATAAATCGGGGATAGAAAAGCCAAGGAAACGGGCGCTCACTTCGTGCTGCAATTTGGATGGCTTGAGTAAAAGGGAGGCTATCTCCACAGAGCGTACACCAATGGACTCCAGGTACTGAGTGAAAACATGAAGGGTTTGTCCGGTATCTATGATATCCTCGATTATCAATATGTCCTTATCAGCCAGGTCTTTGATGGCATCGCGGTTGAATTCTATTTTGCCCGTACTTTCCATGTCTTCATAGGAACTCACTTTGATGAACCTCGTAAGCCCGGGTTGCTCAAAATGACGCATCAGGTCGGCTGCAAAAACAAAGGCGCCATTGAGCAGTACCAGGAAAATAGGCTGCCTGCCTGCATAGTGTTTTTTTACTTCCTCTGCCAGCTCAGCAATGCGCTCAGCAATTTCATCTTTTGACAGGTAAAGTACAAAAGATTGACCGTTGACTTGAATGGTGGACAGACTCATGGTTGCAAACCGTATTGATCTATTAAATAAATGAGACTGGTCATGGCAGCAGCCCCCAGCCTTAATTCCCTTGGGTGTACATTTTCAAAGACATCCCTGGATGTGTGGTGAAAATCAAAATAACGCTGTGAATCAGGCCTGAGTCCTATCATAAGGCCTTTCAGTGGTTTTAAAGGTCCGATGTCTGCGCCTGATCCTCCGGTTTCAAATTGTAGTCCGTAACTCTCCAGCAGGGGTAACATCTTTTGACTCACCACCCGGTAATATTTTTTCAGTACAGAGGTATCCGCATCAAATGAAAAACCCCTCGGGCTGAAGCCACCGGCATCGCTTTCCAGGGCTGCCAGATGAAAGCGCCCCTCCTGTTTTGCTTTTTCTGCATAAGCCGTACCGCCTGCCAGTCCATTTTCCTCATTGGCAAACAAAACACAACGGATTGTATATCGCGGTTTGTAACCTATGCCAATAAGTGTATTCAATACTTCCATGGATTGAACACAGCCGGAACCGTCATCGTGGGCACCTTCACCCACATCCCATGAGTCCAGGTGTCCGCCAACCAAAAGAATTGTGTCCGGCGAAATACTGCCTTTGATTTCGCCAATTACATTGGCACAAGGTGCTTCACCCTCCATAAAACTGGTATTGCGGATGTATACTTCACCCTTATTCTTTTTCAATTCCTGAGAGAGCCACACTGCATCGGCGGTTGAAATGGCGAGGGCTGGAATCTTACCCATGCCATCTTTATACACCAGGGTGCCGGTATGCGGAAAACTATCAATGCCCATACCCATGGATCGCACCAACACAGCCACTGCACCGTGCTCTGCTGCTTTCGAGGCACCGTATACGCGCTGATCAACGGCACCCCCATAAGCAGAAAATGTACGGATCGCTCCCTCATCCATGGGGCGGTTGTAAAACACTATTTTGCCTTTGACGGCTGCTCCCAGTTTTTCAACTTCGTCTAGACTTTGTACCTCAATTACGCCGGCTTTGATTCCTTCTTTACCTGTGCCAATAGAATTGCCCAGGGCAAATGCAGACAACCGACGAACGAAACCGTCCGTAGCGTAATATTTTGCGATTTCTTTTTCACCCCTTTGCCATTTTTTGGCCATGGTTTGTTGTGTGGTTACCATTACGCCGGGAATGGTTGCCAGTTGACTGCCGGTTATTTCCGCCGCCTTGTTGTAAACCTCATGGCCAGCTAAACGGGGACCTGCATTTTTACACAATACTTTCAACCAGTCATAACAACGGCCATTTTTAAGACTGTATTCGTGAATTTTTCGAATCATCACAGCATGGTCATCAGCAGTAGTCTGACCCCGGAGTGACAAATGGAGTGATAGCAGTCCAAGAATGGAAAGTATTGTTTTTAAGCTCATCTCCAGGTGGTTTTGGTGGCTATGTCATCACGTTGACCGGGTACATCCATCTTATCGCTATAGCCCATGTAGAATAAACCCAGACAGCGCTGGCCATCTTCTAGTTCCAGATAGGCATCAGCTTTCAAAATCAGACCCGGTGTGGCCCAGAAACTTCCAATGCCTTCGGCGGTACAGCTCAGCCACATATTTTGTACAGCACAGGATACAGCAGCAATTTCTTCCCATTCAGGGATTACATCTTCTCCCGATCGTTGCATACAAATGGCAATGACACAAGCCGACTGCAAGGGCTTTTCACTGATTTTTTTCTGCTGAATTTCGCTGAATTTTTCTTCGGAAACACTGGCTTTGTAAGCGTTCGCCAGGTATTGGCTCAGGTCTTGCCGGCTGGCTTCGCTTTCAAAGACCACAAAGCGCCAGGGCTGTGTTTTTTTGTGCGTAGGTGCCCAATTGGCAGCCTCAAGAATGGATTCAATTACTGCGTGGGGAATGGGTTTTGGCAGGTACGCTGCCGGGAAAATCGACCTTCTGTTGCGAATGACTTCCCTGATATCCTGGTTCATAGTTTTTGTTGCGAATTTAACCAAAAAATCGCTGCCCCGCAGCAAAAACTATGACCGGTGGCTAAGCCTTAAAATTTATAGCCTACTGTGCCCAGTACCCTGGAAGCACTCTGACCAAAAGAGTAGTTTTGACCATCGATGGAAATGTGATCGCCAAAAGCAGTGAGGTTGCCTTCATACGCCAGTTCGAGTCTGAGCTTCCAAATATCAAAACCAAAACCTGCCTGGTAGCCATAGCTTGCATCTCTGAACTTTTGACCATAACTGCCAAAGTTGGTCAGATCTGAAGTCGAGCTGATGTGGATGTGTGCTACAGGCCCCCCATACAGTCTGAAAATTCCGGCTTTAATACCTGCCATGAGTGGAATATCTAAGTTGTAATATTTTTCACTGAAAATCTTGGTGAGTACATCGCCTTCGCTGTAATCGGTCAGTGTATAGTTGACCTGGTTGGAGTTAAACAAGGCTGCGGGCTCAACGTACATGCCCAAAAATTTAATCCGGGTGTACAAACCGAAATGGTGACCGTAAGCTGGCTCGCGAAAATCGATTTTGAATTTATTGCTGCCGGTGTTGACATCGATGCCCTGTGAAATCAAATCCAGCGAACTGAGTCCACCTTTTAATCCAAATTCTATCTGTGCAGATCCTGCAGTAGTAATAGCAAGCAAAGCGAATAAAATCAATAACTTACGCATAATAGAAAAATTTATATTACTAAAAATAGACGAAGAGACACCCTGTTTTATACAACGTCTGCCGTGCATAATACCCTTCTTAGACGCTTCGATTGGCCGAAAAAACATATTTTTGCCACTCTTTAACCTTTGATTAACGCTGTGATCGAGATTGACAATAATATATTATAGCTAATTGTAATATATCAATTATTGTGCCATAGTATTTAATAAATAAATTGGGACGATTTTCCACCAGAAAATGAAAATAACACACGTTGAGTATATCGGAAGTTATCACCGCGAGGACATCTGTCCTACAGATGGACTTCCCGAATTTGCCTTTATAGGGAGATCCAATGTGGGAAAGTCATCTTTGATCAACGCCCTGATCCACCGCAAAGATTTAGCCAGGGTTTCAAAAGAGCCGGGAAAAACCCAGTCGCTCAATTTCTACAAGGTTGACAGCAAGTGGTACATCGTGGATCTTCCGGGTTATGGTTATGCGCGTACTTCCCATTCCAACCGAGATAACTGGATCAAGATGATTCAATATTACCTCAAAAACAGAAAAACCCTGGTCACTGCTTTTGTATTACTGGATTCGAGACACAGCCTTCAAAAAAAGGACAGAGAATTCATGGAATGGTGTGCGCTCAATGGAGTTCCATTTTGTATTATTTATACGAAATCAGATAAAATGGGACCACAGGCCTTGCAACAAAACCTCAAGGGCATCGAAGCTGAGATGTTGAAGGATTGGGACAGCATGCCCACCAACTTTATCAGCAGCGCAGAATCAGGTGCCGGAAGAGAAGATATTTTGAGTTTTATAGGAAAATTAGTAAAAAATTTTTAATTTTTGCATTGCTAAGTATATGACTCCAATTTATCCGCATATCATTCCCAAAATCGAAGACTGGCCCATCAACCGGTTTGCCAGGGAGCGGAAAGAGTTTGTAGATCAGCTCAACAATTTTGTCTTCGACAGGATTGTTAAAAACACTGCTCAGGGACTTGAAGACACCCTCGCAAAGACCATTTACCTGGAAAGTCAGCGCATCAAGACCAACCCATGGAAGGTAGATCCTACCGATGATGCAGAGTTTTGGCGCACCATGGCCAACAACCTTAGCCAGGCGCTGAAAAGCAGTGATAAAGATGCCCAGCTCAAAGACATGCTTCGTCGCATCGTGCACCGGTACAACGAAGAAATTGTGGGCAATTTCAATCCCTCTACTTTCCGTTTTGCGAGGAAGTTTTTAACCGCTTTTTTCAAAAGAATCTTCAATCGCTTTAAATCGCCCGGACAAAGCTGGTTTTGGGGCAGTAAAAAAGACCTGCTCAATAAAATCAAACTCAGGGGCTATGTGGATGAAACACGGGCACTTTTTCAAAAAGGCACGGTTGTCATCGTTCCTACGCATTTTTCCAACCTCGACTCGATTACCATCGGTTATGCCCTCGATATGGTGGCCGGTATGCCGGCTCTTTCCTATGGTGCCGGACTCAATCTGTTTGAAGTGGAAATCGTTGCTTATTTCATCAACCGACTGGGTGCTTACAAGGTCGACAGAAGAAAGAAAAATCCGGTGTACCTGGAATGCCTCACATCGATGGCCTCCTATGCTTTGTACACAGGTGTACCCAATATATTTTTCCCGGGCGGTACCCGTTCAAGAAGCGGAGCTATGGAAAACAAGCTAAAATACGGCTTGCTGGGATCTGCCATTGAAGCGCAGAGGCTGCTGTTGGAAAAAGGAAAAACCGGTAAAATTTACATAGTGCCTTTGGTCATTGGCTACAATTTTGTGTTGGAAGCCAAAAGCCTGATCGAACAGCACCTGCAGTCTATTGGCAAGGAAAAATACCAACGCTCCCGGGAATCCAAAAACATCGGATCCAAATGGAATTACATCAAGTTGTTTTTTTCCAAGGAATCTGAAATGGTGCTTTCATTTGGTGAGCCCATGGATGTGCTGGGCAATCGCGTAGATATGGAGGGCAACAGCCTGGATAAAAATTGCCATGAAGTAAACCTTAGGGAATATTTTTTACTGGAAGGTGAGCTGGAAGAAAATGCCCAGCGCGAATCGGTTTATACCCGCATCCTGGCAGACAGAGTACTCGACAGCTATTTTCGCAACAATGTAGTGCTTTCTAGTCATCTGGTTGCCTACGTAGCCTTTCGTATGCTGCTGATCCAGAGAAAAGACTTGAGTCTCTTTGCCATTCTAAGGCTCAATCCGGCAGAATTTTCCATTTCATACGACGATTTCTCTGCGCAGGTGAAGGAACTGGCAGATTGTATGAAAACCATGGAAGCAGAGGGCAAGCTGAGGTTGTCAGACGAGATCTTTAAACCATTGGATGAGCTGATTGCCCACGGACTCGAAATGTTGGGAGCTTATCACATTGAAAAAGTGCTGGGTCACGATACCGAAAAACAATGTATTTACAGTCAACACCTGAAACTGCTGCATTTTTATGCCAATCGCCTGGAAGGCTATGAATTTGAAACATTGATACCCTGGACAGCCGTCGAAAAATTCAGATACGTTGACAAATTAAAAGAAGAGTAAAGGTGAATTTTATCATATATGACCTGGAAGCAACCTGTTGGAGAGGCAGACCCCCTCATGGCGTCAATGAAGTCATAGAAATTGGGGCTTATAAAATCAACCAATTGGGAGAAGTCCTGGGCGAATTCAATAAGTTTATCAAACCCACGGTCAATCCTATTCTCTCTGACTTTTGCCGACAACTCACCTCCATTTCTCAAAATGATGTGGACAGAGCCCGTACTTTTCCTATGGTTATCCAGGAATTTATGGACTGGATCAACATCTATGAGGAGGATTATAAGCTTTGCTCCTGGGGTAAATTCGACGTGCAGCTCCTGAAAAATGACTGCAAACTCCACAAGTTGGAACACGATTGGCTCGATAAAAACATCAACGTCAAGGGCCAGTATCACGAAATCAAGGGAGAACACAAACTCACCGGACTTAAAAACACCATCAAACACGAAGGCATGGAGTTTACCGGCATCCACCACCGAGCCATCAGCGATGCCGAAAACCTGGCAAAGATCTTTGTCAAGTACATCGACATGTGGAAGTATTAAGGGTAAGGTCGGCACTCCGGTCTGTAACTTTCATCGGAATTATCCGTTAATTCATCGTAATTTCGCCCCTGCCGGAACCAAATGGCCTTCCGAAGGTTTATTCTTTAAAATCAAATTCAAAAAATGAAACAAAAACTCTTATTTATTGCCTGTCTGTTTGTAATGGCCGGTAATCTATTTGGACAAAAACAAATTTCCGAAGGTAAAGTAGTAATGGAGCTCACAGATATTTCTTCTGACGACCCGCAAACAGCAGCCATGATGGAGATGATGAAAGGATCTCAAACCATCATCAACTTCAATAAGACCGGACACTCATCCAAAATGTCAATGATGGGAGGAATGGTTGAAGTTAAGACTTACGTGAACAACGAAAACAAGATGTTCGATATGTTGATGGACATGATGGGACAAAAATTTTGGATCCAGTCTTCTTTGGATGAATTGTCAAAAGGCGAAGAAGCCAAACAGGCTCAAAATGCCAAAGTGGAATACAACAAAGAAAGCACCAAAAAAATCATGGGTTACAATTGTTATGCCATGACCGTGACTATGCCCGACAATCCGGATTTGAAACTTACCGGCTTTGTTACAGAAGACATTAAAACCGATGCCAACATCATCCAGGGCATGCAGGCCATTAAATTTGCCGGCTTCCCAATCGAATATACTTTGACAACTCCAATGGTAAAAATGACTATGACGGCAGTTGAAATCAAAGAAACAGCTGACGCATCTGACCTGACTGCCCAAACCGGCGGTTATACCAAGATGACCATGGACGAGTTTAAGAAAAAAATGGGGGGTATGGGAGGCTTCGGCTTCTGATGCACCACCATAAAAATTGAAAAGGGGCCTAAAGCCCCTTTTTTGTTTTATGAAACGTTAAAGTGTTGTGTCCGTTAGGGGTAAAACCGGTATTTTTTTGTACTTTTGCAACTTTCCGGAAATATCCGGTCTCAAAAATCAATAAGTCAAATTCCGGGTATGAACCGTTTCATCTTTTCCCCCCTTGTTTTCCTTTTTTGTGTGATCAATGTATCGTTGGCCCAGGACCAGATGTATCACAGAGCCGTTGTAAACCTTCAAGGCAAAAATCCATTGTTGCTGCTCAGAGCCGGAATACCCGTAGATCATGGCAAAATGGCCCCCGGCAGATCCTTTGAAAGCGACTTTTCTGAAGAAGAAATCCAAAAGATCGAAAAATTGGGTTTTGGTGTGGAAATCAAAATCAGGGATGTAGAGGCCTATTACGCCGATCCTAATCGTCCATCAGAACTCGTTCAATATACCCAGGCTTTAAGGGATTTTGATTGTAAAAGCAAGGTTTCAAAAATTGCAACGCCTTTCAACTACTTTGATGGATCAATGGGCGGCTACTTCCGATACGATGAAATGTTGTTCATCATGGAATGGATGAAAGACCTCTATCCTGAACTTGTAAGTAAAATGGATACCATTCGCGGTTACAAAACCCACGATGGCAATGTCATTACCTATCTTAAGATCAGCGACTTCCCCGCCATCGATGAAAACGAGCCCGAATTATTGTATACAGCTCTGCACCATGCAAGAGAGCCCAACTCTCTGTCGCAAATGATCTTTTATATGTGGTACCTTCTGGAAAACTACTACAAAAATCCGGAAATCAAATACCTGGTCGATCATACGGAAATGTATTTTGTTCCGTGTGTAAATCCGGATGGATACAAAATCAACATTAAAAATAAGCCCGATGGCGGTGGTTTATGGCGAAAAAATGGTCGTAAAGATGAATCAGGCAAGCTCGTAGGTGTTGACCTCAACCGCAACTATGGCTACGAATGGGGCTACGACGACGAAGGTTCTTCTCCTAATCAGGGATCAGAAACCTACAGAGGAACAGCCGGATTTTCAGAACCCGAAACATCGGCCATCAGAGAATTTTGTGTGGCCCACAATTTTGTGATGGCACTCAATTTTCACACTTTCGGCAATCTTTTGATCCATCCATGGGGATACAACGACCAGCCCACTGCTGAAAATCACATTTTTACAGCCATGGGCAATGTGTTGACAAAAGACAATTTTTTCAAAATGGGCACCGGCTCAGAAACCGTAGGTTATACAACCAATGGCGACAGCGATGACTACATGTATGGCGAACAGGGTGAAAAAAATAAGATTTACTCCTTTACCCCGGAAGTAGGCCCTTCATTTTGGCCGAGTCCGGGGGATATAGACATCCTCAACAAAAGCTGTCTGGAGATGAACCTTGCTTTACCCAGGCTGGCATTGGGGCTCGTAAGTCATGATGTGGCAGATGTTTCCGATTTGCACATGGCAGATGATACTTTTTACCTTCATTTCAACAGACCGGGCTTTGGCAATAAGCCGGTAAATATACAGGTAGGCCTGGATGCCGGTATGGGAGACAATTCTTTGTCATTTTTATTCTCTAAAGCACAAGGTGAAGATACCCTGATTGCTTTCCCTTATCTCATCGATGCGGCAACTCTCAATCCGGGTAAAAATGACGCCTACATTTATGTCAGGAAAGATTACGGTGATTTCTCCTCACTGGATTCCATCAAGGTAGAAGTATACTACGGAGATCTCAAATTTCATTTTGCCGATGCAGCCAACAACACGGCTAAATGGCAGATTTTGGATGGCAGCTGGGGGGTAACGCCTGCCTCCTTTACCAGTGCTCCCACATCCATTACAGACTCTCCATCCTCTTCATACGCAAGGGGTACTACTACTACGTTAAGGATGGCCAACCCTGTGGATCTTACAGAAGCAAATAGCCCATTGCTGACCTTCAATGCCCGTTGGAGCATCGAGAAAGGGTACGATTACGGTGCAGTATATGCATATACACTAACCGGAGATACGGTTTACCTTTGTGGCAAATATACACACCCGGGTACAGAAGATCAGAAAACCGGCTATCCGGTTTACGATGGTGTGCAGGAGAATTGGATCAAAGAAGTCATCGACTTATCCGCTTTTGAAGGAGAATCGGAGCTGTACATCGATTTTGAAATCGTTTCCGATGGCTTCCTCGAAATGGATGGCTGGTACATAGATGATGTGGATGTGATTTCATTTAAACCCGTTTCCACAGCTACGCAGCAAGTTAAAGAAAACAATTCAAGGGCATACCCCAATCCCACCGCGGATGTTGTTAATATTGCAGCAGAGGCAGGAACCCTGATTAATATTTTCGATGCCAGAGGTATCAAGGCTGCACATACGAAAGTAAGCACACAAGGTACTGTATCATTCAACGGCTTTGCCAATGGTTTGTACCACCTGGTTTGGACCAATGCAGCCGGCGTTCACCAATCAGCCAGTGTGACCTTGCTGAGATAACCAGGCATGGGAAAAGACAGGTACGTATCGGTTATCTTTCCCTTAGCCCTTCCGGCAGCCTATACATATAAAGTTCCCGCTTACCTTAACGGCGAAATTTTGCCGGGTATGCGGGTAGAGGCGCCCATCAGGCATAAAATTTATGCGGGCATCATTACCAAAGTTTCGGATGTTGCGGATACAGATCAGGAACCGCGACCCTTTTTTTCCCTGCTGGATGATAAGCCTATTGTCTCTCCTCTGCAACTCGATTTTTGGACTTGGATGGCGAGGTACTACTGCTGCACCATAGGTGAAGTGATGGAAGCTGCCCTTCCTGGAGGAATGAAACTCAGCAGTGAAACACGGGTGGTCATCGACGAAGAAGTGCAGGAGCACATGGTAGATGCCTTGACCAATGAGGAGTATCTCGTTACAGAGGCCCTGTCGATTCGGGGTGAACTCACCCTCGACCAGGTTAAAGATATCCTCCAAAAGAAAAGCATCATGCCGGTAATCAGAAGCCTGCAGGATAAAAAATTGCTGCGATTGGTCGAATCACTCACCGAAAAATTTAAACCCAGGATTGTAAGATTTGTAGAATTTTCTCCGGGCCTCAACAACAACGATGAAGAAATTCAAAAGGCATTGGATAAAGTTGAGAAATTCCCCCGTCAATACCAGGCAATGATGAGCTTCCTCGATCGTGAAGAAGCAGGGGCCATGCCCATGCAGGAATTACTCACAAAATCAGGTGTAGATCATAGTGTTATCAATGCCCTTATAAAAAAAGGATATTTTGTTGTACACGAAAAGGAAGTATCGCGCATTGGAGCAGGCACTGACACTGGCCTTGAATTGCCTGCCCTCAGCGATGAACAACAAAGTGCCCTGCAAGCCATCCATGGGGCATTTGAACAAAAAAAACCGGTTTTATTACATGGTGTTACGGGCTCAGGAAAGACACGACTCTACGTCGAACTGATCGCACAATGCCTTAGAGAAGGTAAACAGGTTTTGTATCTTTTACCGGAGATTGCCCTTACATCCCAAATTGTGGAAAGGTTGTATGAAATCTTTGGCAACAGTGTTTTATTGTACCACAGCAAGATGCCCGACATGGAAAGGGTAGAGGTGTGGAAAGAAGCATCCGGTAAAGCGCGTTTGATCATTGCTGCACGGTCCGGTATATTTTTACCTTTTCACAATCCGGGTCTTATCATTGTTGACGAAGAACACGACCCTTCCTATAAGCAGACTAGTCCTAACCCACATTACAACGCCCGCGATGTAGCCCTCTACCTGGCTTATAAATTTGAATGCCCCATTATCCTGGGATCGGCCACACCTTCGCTGGA
>CALJKQ010000008.1 GCA_937973565.1 uncultured Saprospiraceae bacterium
ATTTGGGGCATTGGCACATCAATCCCGGTTCCTACGGGCACCACGGCTTTCATTTTATCAGAACTGCCATCAAGGCAAAGTTGGATGCAGGCAAACTCATTGAATTAAATGTGATCGAACTGGGTAAAAGGGGTATAATTGACCAGAAAATGACATGAAAATAAAAAGCAGAGCAACCGGATAGGTTATCTTTGCGGCCAATTTTATTTATGAAAGTGACTAATGATTTATTGCTGCGGGTGCTCAAGGGGGAAGAAGTAGAAAGACCTCCAGTGTGGCTGATGCGACAAGCAGGTAGAATTTTACCCGAATACAGGGCTGTGAGGGCAAGTCTCAGTGGGTTCATTGAATTGGTAAAAAGTCCGGATCTGGTAGCTGAGGTTACCATTCAACCCGTTGATGCACTCGATGTTGATGCCGCCATTTTATTTTCAGATATTCTAGTGATTCCGGAAGCTATGGGACTGGCTTATGAAATGGTAGAAGCACGGGGACCTTATTTTCCCCAAACCATCGAAAATAAAAATGACATTGATCTCCTTATCAGTGGTAAAGCAGCTGCTGACAATCTGAGTTATGTTTATGAAGGTATAACCAGGACATTGGAAAAATTAGAAGGACGCGTACCCTTGATTGGTTTTGCGGGCGCTCCATTTACCCTTTTTTGTTACATGGTAGAGGGCAAAGGAAGCAAAACCTTTTCCAAGGCTAAGAAGATGATTTATTCGCAACCCGAACTGACACATCAATTGCTGCAAAAAATAACAGAAACCGTTATTGAATACCTGATATTAAAAGTAAAGGCAGGCGTCCATGTGGTTCAGGTTTTTGATTCGTGGGCCGGTGTATTGGATAGAGATGTATATGATGCCTTTTGTATACCCTACCTCAAACAAATCAATGAGGCGCTTTCCCCATATTGCCCTGTCATTTTGTTTCCCAAAGGAGCGTGGTTTAGCCTGAAGTCCTTACACGAAATAGGAAGTACCGGTTTGGGAATTGACTGGAGCATTGATCCCGAATATGCCAGAAACATAACCGGTCCCGGTAAAGTACTGCAGGGTAATTTGGATCCATGTATCCTTTATGCCAGTGAAGCTGTAATCAGAGAAAAAGCCAGCGAACTCTGCCGGAGATTTGGGAGAAATCACATTGCCAATCTGGGTCATGGCGTTTATCCGGATACCCCTTTGGAAAACGTCCGCATATTTGTGGATGAGGTCAAAAAATTCAGATATTAATATAAAGTTCTTCCCATTGTTCTGCTATTCTTATGCTGCAGCGATGACAGGGTGAATATCACATTATTTTTTTCTTTAATTTATAAACATATTAGATAAAATCTATATATATTTGCCTGATGAACCACTCATTTTCAGTCAAATGAATTTACCCGCGATAACAAAACGTTTTGCTGAAATAGTAGCCATTCTAAATTCCAGGGGCATTATCAAATCCGTAAGTCAATTGGCGGAAGCACTGGATACACACAAACAATCGCTTCATGAGATTGTCAATGGAAAACGAAATTTGACTTTAGAGCTTGCCAGCAGGGTATGCGAAGAATTTGCAGTGAATCCTTCTTTCCTGCTCATGGGGCAACTTCCTAAATTTGTACAGGCAGACACAAGTTACAAACGAGACAACATATCCTATATTCCGGTTAAAGTTCAGGCCGGTTATGGAGAGCAGATCAGCAATCCCATTTTTGAAGCCGAACTTGAAAAATTCAATTTGCCCGGCAGTCAATTCCAGGACGATGAATATCGTTGCTTTGAAGTCGAAGGGGAAAGCATGTATCCCCATTATTTAAATGGCGATAAGGTAATATGCTCCCCTATTCCTAAGATCTATTTGAACCAGGCCATACGAGATTATATGGTTTACGTTGTTGTTACCGAACATTCGTTGCTATTGAAAAGACTGATCAATAAAATCAAAAGCGAGGGTTGTATTGAACTCCTGTCTGACAATACCCTGTTTGACCCCAAAAAGCTACCAATAACAGAAGTTTTGGAAGTTTGGAAAGTAGAGGGTCTTATTACCCAAAGGAGTTTCAGCGTACGTAAGCCGGAACCTCCCCTCAATTAATCTGCAGAAAGTAAAGCTGCGGCGGCTTCCGCTTTATCCTTGATTTGTTGCAAATAGGTATCCCTGGAAAAATACCTGGGCACAAAGGATGTGTCAAACTTACCCGATACGAATGCATCGTGGTGCATAACAAAGTTGCCAAAATCCAACGTTGTTTCAATTCCCTCAATGTCATAATGCTGAATGGCCCATTTCATTTTTTCGATGGCTGCCCTTCGGGTGGTGCCATGGGTTGTCAGTTTTGCAATCATGGGATCATAGTACATGGGGATCTCCATACCTTCTCTGAATCCATCATCCACCCTTATCCCTTCACCTATAGGCAACTTGTATTTTTTTAAGACATTGATGCTGGGGAGAAAATTGTTAAAAGGATCTTCGGCATATACGCGCAACTCCATGGCATGGCCGTGTATACTCAAATCCTGCTGTTTATAGGGCAGAGGATATCCCATAGCTACTTTTATCTGAAGTTCAACCAGGTCAATACCGGTAATCATCTCCGTAACCGGGTGCTCAACCTGAAGTCTGGTGTTCATTTCCAGAAAATAAAAATTCAGGTGCTTGTCAACGAGAAACTCAACGGTACCTGCCCCCAGGTAATCACAAGACCTGGCCACATTGACCGCTGCCTCACCCATTTTATTTCTCAATTCAGGTGAAAGAACACTGCTGGGTGCCTCTTCTACCACTTTTTGGTGTCGTCTTTGAATGCTGCATTCTCTTTCGAAAAGATGGATAACATTGCCGTGCGCATCGGCCATGATTTGAAATTCAATGTGGCGGGGCTCCTCAACGTATTTTTCAATGAATACAGAAGAATCGCCAAAAGAAGAAAGGGCTTCGCTCATTGCCATTTGAAGCTGATCCTTCATTTCAGAACCATTGGTCACAAGGCGCATGCCTTTTCCTCCCCCACCGGCAGAAGCTTTGATCAAAACGGGATAACCAATTTCAGCTGCAATTTTTTCGCATTCTGCGGGATCATTGAGTGAATAGTCTGTGCCGGGAACCAAAGGAATATCAAATTTTTTAACTGCATCTTTGGCTGCCAGTTTACTGCCCATTATTTCCATAGAATGTGCAGACGGACCTATCAAAATGATGCCATGCTTCTCCAGGTTTGCAGCAAAGGTGGGATTCTCACTTAAAAATCCGTACCCCGGGTGAATGGCATCTACATTCAGCCGTTTGGCCACTTCAACTATCTTATCCTGCATCAAATAGGACTGATTGGAAGGTGGCGGCCCTATTAAAACAGCCTCATCGGCCATGCCCACGAAAGGTGCATTGGCATCTGCTTCGCTGTAAACTGCTACAGAGGCTATTCCCATTTTCTTTAATGTCCGGAAAACTCTGCATGCTATCTCTCCTCTATTGGCCACTAATACTTTATGAATTGGCTTGATCATCTGGGTCTGAATTTATAGTGTAAATTTAAAAATTTGGCACCTGAAAAAGGCGGACTTGTGTATTTTTATTCAAAATTAATGATGTACATACTTTTGTGTCCGATCAGTTTTAAAGGCAGCATGACTTCCAAAGAGTTTTGTCTATGGGCACAGCCCTTTCTAAAAGACAGGTATCCTCAACACCTTATCAGCTACAGTGTAATGGCAGATGGAGGTGAAGGCAGTTTGGAGGCATTGATAAATGTGATGCCAGATGCGACGATTCACCCATGCGAGGTGGTAGATGCCATTCACCGGCCTTTGACAGCTCATTATCTCACCATTGATGATACGGCATACGTTGAATTGGCGATAGCATCCGGCTTATCCACGATAGAACCTGAACACAGAAGCCTCACTTATTCCAATACATTTGGCACCGGCATGGTTATCAGAAAAGCCTACGAAGCCGGCTTCAGGAAATTCGTTTTGTTTTGTGGTGGCAGTGCAACGATTGACGGCGGGACCGGAATTTTACAAGCCCTGGGTTTTAATCTATTGGATGCCAAAGGTAATTTAATCTCAGATCGCAAAAACGGTTTGTTGGAAGTTGTTAAGATAGTAGACACCGGCTATTTTCGACCCGAATCCTTTACGCTCGTTTTGGATGTGCAGAATCCACTTTGTGGTGAAAAGGGAGCAGCCAAGGTTTATGGACCACAGAAAGCAGGTCTAAACGATGATTTAAATCTATTGGATCGGGCCCTTATTGATCTGTTTAAAATGATAAATCAAAGCTCTTCATCACACCACACAATGGATGCTGAGGGCTTGGGGGCTGCAGGTGGCATGGCCTTAGGACTGAGTTACTTTACCACAAAATGGCAGTTCGGGAAAGACTATTTCATGAAACTTACCGGTTTACCCGAAAAGATCAAAGCTGTCGATTGGGTGATAACAGGAGAAGGAAAATTTGACGTACAGAGCTTTATGGGTAAATTAACAGGATCTGTTATAAATCTTTGTTCGGAATTAAATAAGAAATGTTTTGTGATATGCGGAAAAAACGAATTTCCTGATGTTCCTGGTAATGTATCGGTTATAGAATTAACCTCAGGTGACTTATGTGAAAATTCAATGTTGAATCCCCGACCCTCCCTTGAAAATGCACTATTAACTGTATTTGCCAATAACAGGGAGTAACGCAAAAAGAACGAAACCACACAATTCATGAAAGTAAATTAGAGTTTGCCAAAACAAAAAAGGGATCCCTTGGGATCCCTTTATATTGTCAATCAATTAAAGCAAATTATTCTACTTTAATGAATTTTCTGTTGATCACCTGATCACCATAATTAAATTGCAAAGAGTAGAACCCGGGAGCTATATCTTTCACAGATAGCTCCTGCGGATTGGTTGTATCAAAAGATACTTTTCTAACCAATTTACCTTGAACATCCAATAAGTCCATCTCAATTACCTGTCCTTTTACACCATTGAAGTTAACATTCAACTTGTCAGAAGTTGGGTTGGGATAAATAGAGAAGTCGGTAACATCAAAACAATTGTATTCATGGGAAATGGTTTCAGATACCTTAAAAGTACCATCCAGATCCAATTCTACCAATCTATAGTAGTAGGTACCGTTTGACTTAAAGTTGACATCTTCAAAAGAATAATCTCTGAGTACAGAAGAATTCTGATTGCTGTTGATAAATGCAATCTGTTCGAATTCTTTACCATCCAAAGATCTTTCAACAGCAAAGCCCTTGCTATTGATTTCAGCTTCTGTGGACCAGTTTAACTGTATTCCTGCACAATCGATGCTTCTGGTTTTGAAGCCTGTCAGTTTAACAGGAAGTGGTGCTGTAACGCTTAAACTAGCCACTTCACCATCGTTATCACCTGAATTTGTATTGGAACAGTTGAGTGCATCTGAAGCATTGCTGGAAGAAACACCGTTTGAAACCAGTGAAAATCCGGTTACATTTACCGTTATCAATCCTCCATCACCGTCAGCTAATGTTACAATGTTGTTTCCATACAAAGCATTGTCTACTGCTGAATACACCCAAGTAAAGCTTGGACCAAAGCCGGTCATCGCCACAGCGGCAGCACCACCTGTTGGTTTGTATGAACCTGATGCCGGAAATGATATAACCACATCCAGACATCCGGGAGCTAACTCGCCTCCAGGACTGGTCTCATTGATAGAAATAAAGGTAAGGAAGTTGGTAGTTCCACCAACAGGTATAGAAGTTGCGGAGAAACCCGCAGAACTCACTATAAAGTCTACCTGCGAGTAGCCGTTGAAGGCTACTGCAGTTAGCGTTAATAACAATAAGAATACTTTCTTCATTGTGTTTTATTTTAATTGATTGACAAACTTGATACTTTCATGTTATTGTTGGTTGGTGTTTCACCACCTCCAGTTCCAGACACAACTGTTGTAGTCAGGTTGGCTGTTGCGCCCTGATTACCAATAGCTGTTAATTGAACTGCCACAAAATTGGTTGTATTGCCATTGATGACAACGCCAGGTTTAGAAACGAACCTCCATCTTGTTGCTTGCTCAGTGATCACCCAGTCACTATTCATTACTGCAAAGTTGTTTACACCAACCGTTACAGATGTAGCATTTGGATCAACGAATACTGAGAAGTTAGGATCCATTTTCTGAACATAGAATGTAACAGGAGCAGTAGTTGGATTAGCACTTAAGTTTCTGATTCTCACAACAACATTCTTAGTCTGACCCGGAGCATAGCTGGTACTACCTGTTGTGTGCTCAGGAGAAAGATCCGGTGCAGGAGGCGTACAAGTACCTACTACATTTACATTGAATGAACATGTAGTGGTGTTGCCACTTGCATCTGTTGCTGTATAAACCACATTGGTAGTGCCCAATGGGAATGCATAACCCGGGAAGTACTGGTTGTTGTTCTGAGTGGTCATCATAACACCGGAACAGTTGTCTGATGGAATTGGAACCGGCCAGAATGCCTGTGCAGTACAAAGAGTTGGATTCACATTCACGGTAACATCGGTTGGACAGTTGGAAATAATTGGCGCCCAGATATCATTCACCTGAACGAACCACTGACAAGAGTCAACATTTCCTTCTGCATCCGTAGCAATAACCGTAATTCTGTTGTTTCCTACCGGTAAACCAAATGTGGCTGTTATTGTATATCCACCCACTCCAAGAGGAGCAATAGTCATAGGAATAACACCATTGTTGGCCACAACTCTACCTTTAACCTGAACCGCAATTGCTCCAGGAGCAGTACAGTTGTCGAAGATGGTATCCAACACAATCTGATAGTTTTGGTAACATCCGTTAGGATCAGAGTTCAAGGTTGAATTACCTGGACACTGGCTGAATACCGGTGCCAAAGTATCTTCTACCGTTACGATTGCTATACAAGTTGCGGAATTTCCGTTTACATCGGTCACTGTCAAGGTTACGTTATTGGCTCCGATATCATCACAGTCGAAGTTAGTCTGACTTGCGCTGAAGGTCAATCCTCCACAAGCATCTGTGCTTCCACCGTCTAACTGAGCGGCTGTTACAGAAGCAAGGCCATTTGCATTTAAATAGATCGTAGTATCTGAACAAATTACATTAGGTGCTATGGCATCAATCACTGTAACGGTTGCGCTACATGTTGCTGAGTTGCCATTTACATCTACAACAGTAAGTACTACTGTATTTAATCCTACATCCGAACAATCAAAGTCGTAGATGTCAAGGTACATGGTATCTATACCACATGCGTCATTACTTCCATTGTTGACTGCTGCAGCCGTCGTACTTCCGTTACCATTGACATCAAGGTTAACTGTTACATTCTGACAAATTGCCACAGGTGGCACGTTATCTTCAACGGTTACAATGGATGTACAAGTAGAAGAATTTCCATTGACATCGGTTACAGTCAACGTTACCGTGTTTGGACCAACGTTTGAACAATCAAATGTATTTGGATTAGCTGCAAAAGTTAAACCTCCGCACGCATCTGTACTTCCATTGTTCAATTGTGCACCTGTGATGCTGGCATCTCCATTGGCATCCAATTGAATGGTGATGTTCTGACAAACTGCAACCGGATCGATGGTGTCAACAACTGTTACCAAGGCAGTACAAGTTGATGAGTTACCATTTACATCAGTAACCGTCACAACTACTGCATTTGGACTTGTAGCCACATCGGCACAATCAAATGCTGTTTGAGTTGCTGCAAAATTCAATCCTCCGCACGCATCTGTACTTCCACCATCCAATTCAAGAGCGGTAATACTAATGTTGCCTGTTACATCCAGATATAAAGTAGTATCCTGACAAACAGCTACCGGATCGATGGTATCGATAACAGTTACTATCGCTGTGCATGTAGCAGAGTTGTTATTTACGTCTGTTACAGTCAGAATCACAGTGTTTGGTCCAACATTGGCACATGTAAAGTCATCAGGATTTGCACTAAATGTCAATCCACCACAAGCGTCTGTAGATCCTCCATCAAGGTCTTGAGCATCTACGGTAGCATTTCCTGTTGCATCAAGATAAAGTGTTGTTGTAGTACATACAGCTACTGGATCTATCGTATCAATAACAGTTACCACTGTATAACATGTATCACTGTTTCCATATACATCGAATACAACCATTTCAACTGTTACCGGAACAGCAACATTAGAGCAATTAAAGTTGTAGACACTCAAAGTCATGGTATCAATTTCACAGTTATCCCAGCTACCATTGTTGGTATCAGTAGTGTCGATGGTTGCCATTCCTGCTGCATCCAGATAAACATTGATAGCAGCATTGCAAATAGCTACCGGTGGTTCTGTGTCTACCACAGTTACTACCGCCACACAAGTTGCTGAATTACCACAAGCATCTGTTACGGTAAGAACAACATTGTTAGGTCCTACTTCACCACAAGTAAAGCTTGTAGGTGTAGCTGAAAGGTTCAACAATGCCGAAGGCATACAGTTATCTGTACTTGCGCCATTTACATCAGCAGGCAATATGCTCACTGTACCTGAAGGCAACAAGTTAACAGAAATATCAACACAAACCGGAGCCGGTGCCGTAGTATCCTGAACAGTGATTATTTGATTGTCTGTTGCTGTGTTTCCACAAGCATCAGTTACAACCCATGTTCTGGTCACTACATAGTTATAGTAAGTACAATCTGCTGGATCAGATCCCTGGTTAGATGAATTGCTATGGCTGTAAGTTACAGGTGCATTGCAATTGTCATCACCTACTGGTGATCCCAATGCCAATGCTGTAGAATCCGCATCACAATTGATGAGTGTGTCTAAAGCAAAGGTTACGAAAGTTGGAGCAATAGAGTCTTTAACAATAATCAATTGCTCACAAGTATTTGAATTGTTGTAGATATCTACAACACTATATGTTCTGATCAATGTGTCTTTGTTAACACATTCCGGAGTACCTGTACTTGCTGTTGAAACATGAATAATGCTTGACAAATCAACAGTACAGTTGTCATTCAATACACCACCTGCATTGATGAAGTCAACAAAGCCAACCAATGGAGCTGAGACATCTTCAATACAAGCTACTCTTTCCGTAGGAGGACAAAGAATAACAGGATCAATGGTATCAACAACCATTACATCGAATGTACATGCTACGGTGTCAGGACCAGGATTTGTATAAGTTACTGTGTATGTTCCGATAGCAAAGTTTGCTTGTTGGATTCCTGAAGCATATCCTTCATTCACTGCGCCTCCCAAATCAACATCCAATTCAATTACATTGCAATTGTCTGTAATGGTTGGAGCAACCCAGGAATAAGAGATATCACATTCCAAAACATACAACGTAATATCAGCAGGACAGTTAACTACCTGTGGTGCACCCGGACCCGTTACAACCACTGTAACAGATGTGGTGGCAGTACAGCCATTGTCATCCGTAACAGTAACCGTATAAGTTCCGGCAGCAAGACCGGTAGCAATTGCAGTTGTCTGGCCATTGCTCCACTCATAAGTATATTGAGGAGTACCGCCGGCAGCTGTTACTGTAGCGGTTCCGTCTTCAGCTGTAACACAAGATTCGTTGGTAGATGTTGCAGAAGCAGTCAAAATTGAAGGCTGACCCACAACTACGGCAACTGAATCTCTACAAGATTGTGAATCTTCCACCACAAACATATACGAACCTGCAGGAGCAGAGAATACAGGAGAACCCTGACCTCCGTTAGGGAAGTCAATGAAGAAGGTATATCCCGGTGTTCCACCACTTGCAAAACCGGTAATGGTTCCGTTTCCACCATTACAATCTGCATCCACTGCCGTTGCAGAAACCTGAAGTGCAGTAGGCTCAGTAATTGTAAACTGGACAGCGGCAGTACAGCCGTTGTCATCTGTCACTACAACTTCATAAGTATCAGCAGGTAAATCTGCGAAATAGAATCCAAAGTCTGTTGTATTCATCGTAATGCTCGAACCATTCAATTCGATGTCATAACCACCAACAGCAGGCGTACCTCCTGTTACGGTTGCGAAAGCTGATCCTGTGCTGTCGCCATTACATGATACATTGGTAAGTATCAAACCTTGAACCTGAATTGCTGAAGGTTCTCCTACAACCAATAATGTATCTATGGTACAACCGGCTCCGTCTGTAGCTGTTACATGGTAAGTACCAGCTTCAAGGCCAGAAGTTGCTGAAGGATTGCCATCACCATCTTCCCATGCCAAAGTTACCATTGGAGTTCCACCGGAAACAGTAGCAGTTACTGCTCCATCAGATCCACCATTACATGAAACATCGGTTGCAGAAGCCGTAGCCCAGCTCATTGCAGGACTAACATTAATTGTTTTGCTTGCAGTATTCGTACAACCCTCAACATCTGTAACCGTTACAGTGTAAGTGGTGGTTGTATTGACATTTACGGTAATTGCAGCCGTATTTGCCATTGTCGACCATTGATATGATCCACCACCAGAAGCGGTAAGTGTTACGGGATCACCGGCACAAACCAATTCGTCAGTAGCTGAAATGGTAACAATCGGAAGTGGATTAACTACCACTGTCACAGTTGCACTATTGGTACAACCATTAGCATCAGTTACCACTACAGAATAATTTGTATTGGAAGCTGGAGCTACTGTGATGGCCATAGTCATAGCCATATTTGACCAGGTATAGCTTACGCCACCTGATGCAGTCAATGTTGTAGATCCTCCTGCACAAATTTCAAGATCACCGGCAATACTTGCAGTAGGTAAAGTCCAGGTATTTAAAGTAAAGCTTGCAACGGCATAACAACCATTAACATCTTCTACTCTAACCCAAACTACCTGATTGTCAACTCCACTGTACGTTGAAGCATTTGGAATATCTCCAGTTCCAGCTTCAGCATCGCTTTGAGAAACGTGGAATGTCAAAGTACCGGTTGTTGTGGGTACTGCATTGTTTAAGTTGAAAACTCCTACTCCACCGCCTTGAACACTTTCACAAGTATTTACTGCAAGTGGTTCTCCACCTGCAAAGGTAGGATTAGGATTAACATTTATAGTAGCAGACTCAGTGTCAGTACAACCATTTACATCGGTAACAGTAACCGTGTAAGTAGTCATAGCTGCTGGAGATACTGTTATAGATGGTGTAACAGCCATGTTAGACCATGCATAAGAACTTCCACCCGTTGCTGTCAATGTAGCAGAAGCCCCATTACAAATTGTGGCAGAAGAAGGTGTAATTACCGCTACTGGCAGTGGATTAACGATTACCGTTACACTTTCAGAATCGGTACATCCGTTTCCGTCAGTTACTGTCACAGTATAGGCTGTTGTAGTAACCGGAGCTACTGTAATAGCCTGGGTTGCGGCCATTGTTGACCATGAATATGAACCTCCTCCAGATGCTACCAAGGTAGTAGATTCACCAGCACAAAGAACAAGGTCGCCAGAAATTGAAGCTACAGGAAGTGGATTAACAGTCAGTATAATGCTGCTAACTGTATAACATCCATTGGCACCGGTAAGCCTTACCCAGATCTCCTGACCGTTGTTTCCGGTGTAAGATCCAAAGTTTGGAATGGCACCGATACCTGCATTTGCATCTGAAGCACTTACGTGGTAAGTGATCGTTCCCATGGTGTTAGGTACGCTATTAGACAAGTTGAATATACCCTGTTGGCCATTGGCTACTGTAGCACAAGCCGACAAGTCAGCAGGATCGCTACCACCAAAGGTTGGAACTGGGTTAACAGTGAAGGTAAATGTAGTGCTATCGGCACAACCTTCAGCATTGATTACTTTAAGTTTAACTGTCAAAGGATTGGTATTATCCGTTTGCGCAGTCAAAATTGCATTTTGTGTATTGGCGTTGGCCAAAACAGCATTTCCGGAAGCACCTACAAATGACCACTCATACGTAAAGGTTGATGGTGGGTTGTTGGTAGCACTTCCCAATAAGTTGCGAATTTCTCCCTGGCATAATGTATTGTCGCCATTTGGATTCAACGTTACCAAAGGTTTGTTGTTAACTACAACGCTTACAACAAAAGTGTTACCTGCACAACCGAATGCGCTGGTTGGTGTAACGGTATAGTTTACAGTTATTGGAACCGTAAATATGTTGGTAACATTGTCTGTCAAAGTAGCACCTGATCCTGTATCACCTACTGCAGCACCCACTGCAAAAGGAGCAGGTGTAATAGATGTAATCTGCCAGTTGAATGTAATTGGCTCAAGATCGTCATCTAATGGATCGGGGTAGGTACCCAGGTTGGTAAGGTTTTCATTCAAATCGTAGTTGAAAGTAACACCTGAACAAGCAGTTTCTGTGCTTCCTGCACCAACTGGTTCAGGATAAACAGGAACCTTTACCTGGAATTCATCACCGAGACAAGATCCGGTAGCTACAGAAGTAATTGGAATGATTCTGTATCTAACTGTATCGTGTAGACTGGTTACGTTATTGAAATTATCATTATTGATAATAGCTCTGTGAATTCCCGCAAAACCTCCTGTATTGGTAAGGTCAAATGTATAATTTCCAGCTAGAGAGGAGTTACGAGTACCAATCGGCAACGCCAACGGGTCAGCTGCGCCATTTACGGTTATGG
>CALJKQ010000009.1 GCA_937973565.1 uncultured Saprospiraceae bacterium
GAAACTGTGAAAAATATATGTTGCCATCAGGTGCCAACTGCATATTGGCTTCATAACCATCTCCGCCGGGTATGTTTTGACCTATGCTACCCTTACAGTCATTGCACTCCTGGCATGTGCCTATCGTATCTAATCTCAATACACTTTCGTCCAAATCTACCTGAAAAACCCTTATGCCACAATTGATATAACAAAACCTACCCGAAGATGAAAAGCATGAACAACAAGAGTATATATTCCAAACTTCATACCCGGGCTCATTGAGAGATAATGACCTGGGGGCTGATAAAAGACCGGTACATCTGTCAAAATCAAATACGACCATCAGTTTACCTTGCCATCCGGCAGCATATCGGTCTCCTTGAGGGGAAAAACATGATAACAAAAAATATTGTGATTTATTGTCATTTGGGATAGGTCCTATCTGTTGTTTCCAAGGGCCTTTGAAGCCATCCGGTGTTAATAACCACCGCCAATATATGTTCTTGCTCTCTTCCGGCACCATCACCCACCAATCTCTGCCATTGGCATGCCGGGTAGCTGAATACGGTAAAAACCGCCCCTCTGCAAGCACTACATTCTTTTCAATCACCTTGCCCAAGCCTCCATTGGCTTTTAAGTCAATTTTACTGTAGTATATTGGGTTTATGAACAATGCAGGTAAAGGATAACATTTTTTGCATGTATCTACACCATAATGTATCATATAGGCATATTCATCTTCTTGTCCGGGTGTAGGTAAGCCTAATACATCATGTCTTGCAGGATATCCATCATATTGCTTTGAAGTAGTATTCCAAATATAGCCAGGGTTGATGGTGTCTCCGTTTTCCATCACTTCCAATGTCGAATTGAATATTCGGATACCATTGCTGATAAACTTTAGATTTCCCTCATTATCTGAATATGATGTCGTACCAAATGCATACGTCGCTACTACTCCGTTTGAATCTGAATCGGGTATGTCCCATTTGTATCCACCATTGTAATCAAAATTCATGAAAAAAACACCTGAATCAGGAAACTTTTTACCACCGGTTCCTCTTCCGAAAACCCAATTTTGGTCATTTTTTTGCGCATTAGTTATGGTAATTAATGAAAAGATAAGTATGATGCTTGTCCAGATTTTCATTTATTTTTTCAATTTTAGGCATCGGTGGTGGTGCACCGATGCCCGGTTCATTAATCTCTATTTTATTTAACTTTGATCCAGGTCCTTAAACTCAGGTTTTCGGTATCTGTTAAACTCAATCGTAATTTAAAAATCATAACCCCTGGTTCCCAAAAAAAAGCCAACAACCTATTCCACCACCCCAAACTCCACCGTCTTCACCACCTGACCCCGATAATACAACGATGCAAAATACAGGCCCGGTACCAAACTGCCTGAAGCTATGGTATGCATGTAGCTGTACTGCGAAAACTCATGGCTGTAAACCTCTCTGCCCAGCAGATCAAATATCATGAGTGTTGCACTGTGCTGTAGGTTATACCTCGGCAGCGTTATGTCTATGCTGATGTCACCTTTTGCCGGATTTGGGTAGAGTTTTAACCCATAGCCCTTGTCACTTTGATTGCTGGTTGAGGTGAGGGTATCACAGGGGCTGCCTGCTAATGCCCCAAGACGGTAGTTGATGTAAAATGGCATACCGTATGCTTGTAGAAAAGGAGTAGATACTTGTTCTACTTTGACATCATTATCAGGATATTTCTTGTCTGAGTTTGCTATCTTAAATATACACTTGTGTGGCTGAAACTGTGAAAAATATATGTTGCCATCAGGTGCCAACTGCATATTGGCTTCATAGCCATCAGATTCGTACTTTCCTATACTTCCCTTACAGTCATTGCACTCCTGGCATGTGCCTATCGTATCTAAGCTTAATACACTTTCGTCCAAATCTACCTGAAATACTCTATTACCACAATTTATATAACAAAACCTGCCAGATGATGAAAAACATAAACAACCGCGGTATATGTTCCAGACTTCGTAGCCGGGCTCATGGAGTGATAATGTCCGGGGAGAATCCAAAAGACCTGTACATCGGTCAAAATTGAATACGACCATCTCCTTGCTCTGCCATCCGGCAGCAAATCGGTCTCCTTGAGGGGAAAAGCATGAAAATAAATAGGCGATTTTATTTGGTATTGCCAATGGACCAATTTCTTGCTTCCAGGGGCCCTTGAAGCCCTCCGGTGTTAACAGCCACCTCCAGTATATATTTTTGTTCTCATCCGGAACCATCAGCCACCAATCCCGGCCATTTGCATGCCGGGTTGCTGAATACGGCAAAAACCGCCCCTCTGCCAGGATTACATTCTTTTCTACTACTTTTCCCAATCCGCCTTTGGCTTGTAGGTCGATCTTACTGTAATACAT
>CALJKQ010000010.1 GCA_937973565.1 uncultured Saprospiraceae bacterium
GTTAAAATTGCATAATCCTATTCCTTAATTCCAACTTAGATCATTTGGTTGTATTTACACTAGCTTGATTATCAGTTTTTTGTAATAAGTTCGAAAAAAATATTAAAATTTTATTTAATATATTTTCCAACTTATTACTTTTTTTTTGATCTTTGCATCAAGGTCAAAAAAATAAGAAACTAATTATGAGGGACACCAAAGTTGTAATTAACAGCCAGAAACTTGATTATTCCTGTGAGCTCATGCGAGCTCTTGCTCACCCCCTAAGGTTGAAGATTTTGACATTTATCGATTCCAATCAGGAAATCAATGTCAACCAAATCTACAATGCCCTTGAGCTGGAACAGTCATTAACATCTCAACACTTAAAAGTGCTTAAACTGGCAGGTGTTGTAAGCGTTGAAAAATCAGGGAAGTTTATGAAATACAGCATCAACTACGAAGTGTTGGAAAAAGCACAAAGGGGTGTTGCTCGTTTCATGGCAGCCATCTAAAAATAAATCAACTTTTAAACAGCTGTAAGTTATTACGGCTGTTTTATTATTGAATCAAAGTCCCAGCTCAACTCCAGATTTCAATTCAGTTCTTGATTAATGGTAGCCAAAACCCCTAAGGTTTTGATCGGTATTTCTCCAGTTTTCTTTTACCTGCACATAGAGTTCCAGATGTACCCTCTCATCAAAAAAGGCTTCAATTTCCAGCCTCGACTGCATTCCTAATTTTTTGATGGAACTGCCTTTGTCTCCAATAATAATTGCCTTTTGCGTTTTTCTATCCACAAAAATGGTGGCGTAAATATGAATCATCGGTCCGGTTTTGGAGGTAATGTGTTTGAATTGATCCACGACTACCTCGCAAGAATAAGGCACTTCTTGTTTATACAGTGACAAAATCTGCCCGCGTATGATCTCGCTGACAAAAAACCGTTCCGGTTTATCTGTCCATTGGTCTTTGGGGTAATAAACAGGCCCTTCCGGCAAATAAGACACAATCTTTTGCAGCAGATTTTCAGTGCCTTGTCCTTCTTTAGCCGAAATCAAAAAGGTCTCTTCAAAAGGAATAGTTTCTTTCCATTTCTCAGCCAAGGCTGCGCTCTTTTCTTCTTTGTCGAGATCTGTTTTGTTGATAATGAGAAACTTAGGCGTTGATGTGTTTTTCAGATAATGGAGTACTTTTTCATCCTCTTTGTAGCTGTCAAAAAGATCAGTAACGAATAATATAATATCTGCATCTTCAAAACTCGAAAATGCATACTCATTCATTTTCTTCTGAAGCTCGTAGGAGGGTTGCTCGATAAGTCCGGGACTGTCTGATAAGACAATCTGGAAATTGTCTTCGCTGATAATGCCTAAAATCCGGTGTCTTGTGGTCTGGGGCTTGGAGTTTACCACCGACAACCTGTCCTTCATCAACAGGTTGCACAAGGTTGATTTTCCTACATTGGCATGACCCACCACATTGACAAAACCTGAAAAATGAGGATTTACCATTTGGCTATAACTGTTCGGTTGCCTTCTACCTTGTCGCCAATAGCAACCATTACTTCTGCATTGAGTGGAAGATAAATATCGACCCTTGAACCAAATTTGATGAAACCCATCTCTGCTCCTTGTTTGACGTTGTCGCCTTTTTGCGCATAACACACAATCCTTTTAGCCAGTGCACCAGCAATCTGCCTAAGCACAATGGTGCCATGCTGTGTTTGATAAGCTACGGTTGTTCGTTCATTTTCTGTGGACGCTTTGGGATCCCATGCCGGTAAAAATTTGCCTTCGTGGTGTTCACTATGCAGAATCGTACCATCAATGGGATGCCTGTTGACATGCACATTTAAAGGAGACATAAAGATACTCACCATACGGGACTCTGCACCCAAATAACCGGATTCAACGGTGTTTTCATTGACTACAATTTTACCATCAGCTGGTGCATAAAGGATGTTGTTGCTTTTTTCTGGAATTTCTCTTTTAGGGTTCCTGAAAAAGGAAAGTAAAAAGACATATAAGCCACCTGCTAAAATCAGAACCACATCCGATAAAGCAGGTATGACCATTCGGGTAATGATGCATAAAATCGTGAGGAGTATAAAAGAAATTATCAGTGTTGGGTATCCTTCCCGGTGTATCATATAATCAAATGTTTTATCCACAATAATGCGCAAAGGTAAGGTATCACCATGATGAGACTATCAAATCTATCCAGAAATCCTCCGTGACCGGGTAAAAAACTTCCGGAATCCTTTACTTCAAACGTTCTTTTGATGTAGGATTCAAACAAATCCCCGAGTGTGCCGGTAATCCACACCAACAGAGCCGTAAGCAACCAAAATGCGAGCGTCATCTCCTTTTCCAACAGGAATATCAGTGCACCGCCGGCCAGCGTAAAAAGCCCGGCTCCCAGGGTCCCTTCCCAGGTCTTTTTGGGAGAAACCCTTTCGAAAAGTTTGGTTCTGCCCAATTTTCTACCTACCAGGTAAGCTCCACTATCGCTGATCCAGATTAATACGAGAGACCATTCCCAGAAGTGTATATCCCACGCAGCATCCCCCGTTACAGATACCGGAAGAATAAGGGCCAGTGCTGGGTACAAAATCATCATTACCAATCCAGCTTTTTGGTGGGGCAGGGCAATTTTAAAAAACATGGCTATGATGAAAAATGTATATAAGACAACAGCCAACATAATCACCATGAAGTTAAGTTGAGTGTATGGGTTGCCTATTAATAAGAGGGCAGAACCCAATATTCCCAGCACAATTGCGACTGTTTTCATCCATTTGGGCTGCCGTGTGATCTGAGCATATTCATACATGCCACCGGTCATCACGCTGGCTGTAAGCAAGGTAAACCCCATTTTTCCCATAAGCAGCAGTCCTATGACCACAATGCCAAAAACAAGAGCTGTTTTAAGTCACGTTTTCAATACTTCTTCCATCCTTATACTTTTTTGTAATGTATTGAAACAAAATATAAATCACCGGTAATGTTAATACAACCAGCATGACCTGGACCCCGGTTGGTGCAGGTATATCGGCGCTTTCCTCTATGCGTTCCGGATGCAGATAAGCTACCCATACCTGAAATCCGTTATTGATCATGTGGATAAGTATGGGATAAATTAAGTTTTGGGTGTAATAATAAGAAGCGGCCAATACCCAACCAATGACCAGTTTTGGAAAAAATCCAGCAAACTGTAGGTGAAAAGCGGCAAAGATAAAAGCACTTGCCAATAGCACTATCCATTGAGACCGGTACCTATTTTGAAGATAGGTCTGAATGATGCCCCTAAAAAACATTTCTTCCCCAACGCCGGGAATAATGGCTATGATGATGAGGTTGCCCAGCAGTTGCCAGGAATCTTCCATCGTTATGAGTCCTTCCAATGCACGATAACTCGAATCTTCTGCTTCCGACAACCATTCGGGCAATGGTATTTTGCCTGCCAGGTAGCCTAGTGCTCCTGCAAATGGATAGCATACAAGCAGCAGCATTAACCACGCTGCCAGTAGCTTTACCTCAAATCCTTTTATCCAGGTGACAATCTTCGGCATATGGATATAACCCAGAATAGCACCTATGGCAAAGCTGCTTAGAATAAAACCTACAAAATGGCTCGCTCCGAAGGCCAAACGAATGACCCATCTTTTTTCGGGGTTAGCCAGGAGGTCAACCAGGCTCTGATTGTCATCAATAGGGATTCCGTTGAGGAAGAGGATGCCCCTCAGGATACCAGCGCCCAAGACAAAACAAATAACAAGGATAAAAAGGCTAATGGGCCATTTGATCCTGCTATTTTTTATTAATTCCAAAGTTGACATGTGATGCAAAGGTAGGGATTCTCTCACATTGTTAACTGAAACGGAGAGTTTTGATGAGATAATGATTCGAACCCAATGAACATGGATGCCACAAGGATGCTACACCTATCCTTTTATTTTTCTTACTGTTGTATTTTCATTCTATCTATTCAAAGAGACCCTGAGACAATCATATGAAGTGCTAAGCATAAATTGTTATCAGCTTTGAATATCTTTATTGTCTGTTACATCCAGATTCATGTTATTTGTGATGGATTATTAAGTGTAAAAAAATTGATATGTCAACCAGGCTAAGCGTCAACTTAAATAAAGTAGCTCTTATTAGAAACTCCAGGGGAGGCAACAACCCTGACTTGGTGGCTGTGGCCCGTGATTGCGAACATTTTGGAGCAGAAGGAATCACCATCCATCCACGTCCCGACCAGCGACACGCCAGATATGCAGATATCCCTATGTTGAAGGAAGTTGTAAGTACTGAACTCAATATAGAAGGTTATCCGTCGGGTGAGTTGCTCAAATGGGTTTATCAATCCCAACCCCACCAGTTTACAATGGTGCCAGATCCACCGGGCGTTTTAACCAGCAGTGAAGGCTGGGACATCAGACAGCATGGTAGAATGTTGAAAAGCATCATTTCCACCTGCAATGAGCTGGGCATCAGAACTTCTTTATTTATTGAGCCGGATCCCCTCAGGGTAGAGGAAGCGGCTGAAGTGGGAGCGCACAGAGTTGAATTGTACACAGGCCATTATGCCACTGAGTTCAGTGAAAATCCGGAAAAAGCTATTTTGCCTTATCTAAAGACAGCTGAAAAAGTGAAAGAAATGGGACTTGAACTCAATGCCGGTCACGACCTGAACCTGGCTAATCTTGCTTACTTCAAACTCAATGTTCCAAACCTCGATGAGGTTTCTATTGGTCACGCTTTAATTTGCGATGCACTCTATTTTGGACTGAAAAACACCATTCAGATGTATCTCAACCTACTAAAAGAGAAATAAGAAAAAATCATTATTGTTTCCACAAACGTTATCACAATATTAAATTCTATTTAACACATTGGATATTGTGAATTTCGGAATTTAATTTGGTATAATTCCTAATTATTTTTATTTTACCACTGAAAAACAGTGGTTTGTGTTATTTTTATCTGTTTTTTACTATTTATTTAAAATTGTTTTACTTTGCAGGCAGCGAAATGTCTTAACAATCTGTTAATATTTCTATGACTACTAACGAAACAAAATCTAATTTTTTAACTAACTAAATCAATATTAGTATGAAGAAACTCTCACTACTTTTATTTGTACTGCTTGGCCTTGCGACAATGGGTCTGGCCCAAAAGACCGTTACCGGCTCGGTAAAGGACTCTAAGGGCGAGCCGCTCATTGGGGCAAACGTCGTGGTACAGGGCACGAATGTCGGTACGGTTACCGACATTGATGGAATGTTTTCGATTGCCGTACCACAGGGCATGAAAAAACTGGTCATTAGTTACATCGGTTTTTCAGATCAGGAAATCGATGTAACAGATCAAAATCAGGTTGAAGTTACCTTAACGGAAGGCCAATTGTTGGACGAAGTTGTGGTAACGGCAATGGGTACAGAAAGAAATTCCAGGAATGTAGTGTATGCAAACCAAACGGTTTCCGGTGAAGACCTTCTTTCTTTGCCCAACAAAAACACGCTCGAAGCTTTGAGGGGTAAAACTGCCGGTGTGAGGTTAACCACCGGTTCAGGATCCGTAGGTGCTTCCACAAGAATCGTTTTGCGTGGTGAAGGATCACTTACCGGTAACAACAACGCCCTGATCGTTGTAGATGGTATTCCAATCGACAATGAATCAACTTCCGGGGGTGCCGGTTCTTCTACTACCGGTTATGCCGATTACGGTAACAGGTTTAATGACATCAACCCTGATGACATCGAATCCGTAACCATCCTGAAAGGCCCTTCAGCTACTTCATTGTATGGTTCCCGTGGGGCTTCCGGAGTGGTTTTGATCAAGACCAAAACAGGAGCCGGCAACAAAGGGACCAATATGAAAATCAGTTTGAATTCTTCTTATTCAACAGAAGATGCCATTGTGGTTTTAAAGCGTCAAGACAAATTCGGACAAGGGTATGACTCTGCTCACCTGGATTCAGGAGAAAACTGGTCATGGGGTCCTGCTTTGGACGGTGTGGTTAGACCTTGGACTTCTCCCATTGATACCGATGGAGATGGTGCTTTGGAAGCTTTGACAAGACCTTACAGTGCAGCGCCTAATCAGCTCAAAGAATTTTTCAATAGAGGTAACACCCTTTCCAATGCACTGTCAATATCTGGTTCGACAAAAGGGTTTACTTATTATGGTTCCTATTCTAACGTGAAGCAAAATGGTATCCTTGACAATACATATTACAAGAGGAATACCCTTACATTTAGCGCAAGTGCTGAATTGAGCAGCCGATT
>CALJKQ010000011.1 GCA_937973565.1 uncultured Saprospiraceae bacterium
ACAGTGATACTTGCTGATTCTATCATGAATTGTGATTTAAGTTGGTACAGCAAAGGAAAGGTGGGGATTTGTCTTTTTCAAAATGACATAATTAGATTTTCCTGAAAAAAAATGGTAAAAAGGTGTTGTAAAAATTTGAAAAACAATAAATTAGCAGTTGAATTTTCCTCAAAAATGCATACGCCAAAATTGTTTACTATTTTGTCTCAACTTGAAAAAGAAGAGTGGACATCGTGGTCAAAAATGTTAAAAGGCCAGACACAGGATGGAAGTGATGCACGCCAAATGGTGGAAATTGTGCACAAAAACAAAAATAAGCTCTCAGAAATGGGGCAGGCTGAAGATATTCAGGTGCGATATTTTCCGGAGAGAACTGCCAAGTACGTATCCAATTTGCTTTCTTCCCTTCTTTCGTTGACAGAAGACTGGATTGTGCTCAATCAATTAGAAAGAGAAGCTTATCAAAAAGAACTGGCGATGCTTCGGTGGTACAATGAAAGGGGGCTTTATCAGCTGGCAAATGCCAGTGCTGAAACGATTGAAACGGGAATTGTTTCTAAGACCGGTCTCAGTTTGGTGAACCCTTTGGTCCTTTGGCAACTCAATTATTATCAGCATTTCAGCCACAACAACATCAAGAACGAGACAGGACCGGTGTTGATGGAAAAAATGGTCCATTCTTTTCAGGAGTTTGTTTTGAATCAAAGCCTTGTATTTCTTTGCGAACTCCAAAACTGGGGTAAAATTATATCGCAGCCTTTTGAAGCAGAGGTAAATATCTTACATCAGTTGTTGCTCGCCGATACCCGGGTGCAGCACAGAAACTTCCTTTACGATTTGTTGTCCATCCTGAAGAATCACGATGTACAAACGGTCTGTACCCTCAAAGAAAGATTGTTTGCGGGCGAAATTGCCAAGGGGGAGACCTTACATACCATTGCAACAATATATGTAACCCGGGCTTTTATGAAAATGAATGCCGCAGGATTTGAGGTGCCCAAAAAATTCTTGATTGAAATGATAGAGTATGGTCTTGAAACCGGCGTGTATTCCAATCATGGAAAATTGAGCACCTACAGTTTTCACAATCTGGTTATGACCATGAGTGCCACTTTAGAATACGATATTGTCTGCGATTTTATCGAAAAGTGGGTAGTCAAAGTCAATACCCGAAATATAGAATCTACCAAAGCCCTGGCGATGGCGTATAATTGTTTTTACCATCAGAAATTCAAAGAAATTCTCAGATACACCTGGAGGTCTGATTTTGAATTTTACCATCAAAAGATCATGGCATTGTGTCTGCATTGCATTGCATGTTTTCTTTCGCGCAATGAAGAGCCTGATTTATATCAATCTTCTTATAACAGCTTTAAAAATACGCTGCTGCGCAACAAGGAAAAAACGAGCGAACATGAATACAGAATCTATTCCAACCTGATTGATTTTTTGAAAAGGTGCGACGAAGAAGATCTTGCTGCCATTGATTTAAAGAATTATGAAGTCATTATTTTCCGAAGTTGGTGTAAGGATGTGCTGGATGGAAAGTATAGGATCTGAGTCAAAAGCCGTCCATATCTTCGCCAACAATACTTGTGCCGCCGGCCTGGATGTTGCCGCCCTGGATCAATGCCTGAATATTGCCCTGACTTACACTGAGCTGTGCAGATGATTTATTGGTATAACTACTGCCTCCTCTGCCTGGATTTATTAAGATGCCCAAAGCCCCGCCGGTGTGGTTGGCGGTTACGGTAGAAGCAATATAAGAACCAGCAGAGCTGCCCCCGTACCAAGCTTGCAGGGACATCTGGTTGAAACCATATACCACAGCAATAAAAGAGTCAACCGGAATGGTGTCGCTCTGACTTTCTCCATAGGCAATGATCAGTGACAATTCACCTGCACTTCTGATGCCTGCAGCAGGAACGGCTGATTGAGCCGCCAATGTCAATTCATCTTTTTCGCAAGCGCAAAAGCTTAGCAGGGCAAGCGCGAAGCATGCCAAAAATAATGTACGCATAATAATTGTGATTTGAGTTGTTAGAAAATTTGATGCAATGTGAGAGCGTAATAAATCGTTTTCCTCATCGCGGCTTTAGGTTTGGCCGACCAATGCATCAAAGATAGGGGCGGTTAGGGAGGGAGAAATATAACTTTGGTTATATAAAGAAGAGGAATTTTGGTGTAAGGTGAATACGGGCAGTGCCTTAGTACAATGATTTGGTATGTAAATCAAAGGTTTTGTATGTATTTAGTTACTTACTCGATGCCGTGCAAGGGATTGCACGGTTCACTCATTATCGAGTGAAACCTTTCACTCGATTTGCTCCGAAGTCGCAACCACTCGATCATGCCTTAGGTCATTATGTGCTGTGAACTTAATTATTTTGAAGTAACAAATATTAAATTCTGGAAAGATATATGTACATATAGCTAAGGCTGGGCAATTCTTTAGAAGTTTCTTGCATCATTGAAATGAAGATCAAAGCCCACATGTATTAATTTAGAAAGGAAAAAGGAAGGATTTTTGAACTTTTAGCAATTGGTAGTAATACAAGGATACGGATGGATACGACTCTTCATCTGGTAATTCCGTTCAAAGCTTGTGAGGAAAGTAGCTAGCTTAGCTATAGACTATTTTACTGACAAGTCTTAGCCTTCCTCTCAGTCGCTAAGTTTAAATTTTCAACTTGGCGGGCACAATATTTCTTAGATTATTTTTTTAGTGGTGTGGCTCAAAATGAATCTCAGTTACTCCTTGTATTTAGAAGAAGAATTATTTTATAGAGAGAATTACGATTTGCCAACGTTAACTTTACAAGATTCAAACCAATTTTCCAATTTCTAAAAATTGATTTACAAAAATATCAATCATTATTTGCAGTTAATTCAAAATTATATTATATTTGTAATGCTGATGTAAAAATTTTATTCTCTAACTTTAACTCAATGTCTATGGATACACCACCTTTTTACGCCTAGTACAAGCCCTTTCTATTTACACCCAATGAGACGTGAAAGATACTCCACGTGAAGAAGTGTCGCTATAAAATAATCTATCAAATATTTTTATTATGAAAAAATCTAATATTGATTTATTAGGGGGGGGGCAAAATATTATACCTAATTTTATTTTATACTTTAAATATGGTTTCCTTTATTTCGGCTAAAAATTTCGAAATTGAAGGAATAATTTGTTCGAAAAGCCCAGACTTATTAAGTAACAAAACAACCTACACAATACCTGTTGTTTGGCACGTTTTTACTCCATTAGCCAATCCCAATTCCTATCCAGATTACTTAATACATGATGCATTGGCCACATTGAATGCCAATTTTAACAATTCAAAAATAACCGATGTTACTTTTAATTTTGTGTTGGCCAAAATTGACCCAGAAGGAAAATGTACAACGGGTATTACTTATCATGATTCCCCTTTGGTGGGTAGTTTGTCTCCCGTGTATGATGTCCCGCTAAAAAGTGCAGTTCACTGGGACAATGCAAGGTATCTAAACATATATCAGGTAACGGAAATTGTGGATTACCTCGGACAGCCTACGACTGAAAGTGGTTATACAATACAACCTTGTTTGCCCCGACCATACCAACCATCTTTTGCCGGATTTGATTGTAGTTTGGCAGGCAGTACTCCGGGATTTGACGAACGTGATGGAGTTGTAATCGAAGACGACTACCTGGTTGGGCTGACACATGAAGTAGGACATTGGCTTGGGCTTTTCCATACCTGGGGGCCTGATGGCTTTTATCCGCAACTTTACCCCTGGTGGACTCAATGTGGGGGTAATTGCGAAGCAAACGGGGATTTTATTTGTGATACTAACCCTATGCAGAGCTACGGCGGCCAAGGTACTTGTGATGAAAACACATGTGATCCTGCAGATCATTTTCCAGATCCAACTGATAATTTTATGTCCTACTCAGATCAATGTTGGCAAACATTTACGGCCAATCAATATGAAAAAATGTTGGAGATTTTGGACTTTTGGAGACCTGATATCCATTCTTTGGTTAATTTAGAGGCGACAGGGGTAATTAATTTTGTGGAAAATATATCTTGCACCTCCTCTGGAGTTACTTGTTTCTATTCAGTATTTAATCTACCCAACAATGGGAAAATACGGACGGGCAATATTTATGTAAGCAATGGAGCACACCTTATTATTGATGATGATGTAGAAATAAAGATGTGCAAAGGAAGTTATGTGTATATAGACAAAGGAGGTAAATTGGAGTTACGAGGAAAACTTACAGGTGATTCACCAGGTATTTGGGACGGCATCATTGTAGAAGGAACCCTTACCAGTACATCAAATCAAACTACCTTTAAAGGTGTGTCTGGTTCAGTTATAGAAAATGCCAAAATAGGAGTAAAATTCCAGAATAGCTATAACCACAAATTTGGAAAACTTGAGTTAGATGGGGCCACATTCAATAATAATTTTACCGGAATTCAAATGCTGAGTAATGTTGACTATGATTTCGAAACTGAAATTAAAAACTGTCAGTTTACTAATAGCGTTGTTGGCATACAATCCTTTATTGAATTGGAGCGAGCCTTAGATGTTTACGTGATTGACTGCGATTTTACAAACACTCATACAGGAACTGAGTTGGGGCAAAATGGTATTGGTGTGTACGCCAAAAGTTCTCGATTTTATGTATATGATGATGTGACGGATATGGATTATTCGATAGGGTGTAATTTTTATGGCCTGGATTATGGCATTAGGATTGAATCTCTCAATTCAAGTAAATACAATTATATTTTTAACAATGAGTTTAAGAAATGCCAGTTTGGTATTTATAATCTCTCTTCAAATGCAGGAAGATTTGTTTTCAATAAATTCAGATTGGAAGAAGCTCCTCTTTCCGCAGTTAATCGATACGGAATATACATTGATGGCTTTAATACCACCGCATCCATCCAGGAAAATTTATTTTCATCATCAAACTCATCTTCACCATCAATAGGAGTCTATCATGATGATACAGGACAAGCCAATAAATTTGTAAGAAGAAATACTTTTAGTAATTTGAAATATGGAGTTGAGGCTACTAATGTAAATGCCAATAATTTTCAGGGAATACAGGCGCCAGGCTTACTTTATACGTGTAACAATTTTTCAAGTAATGAAAAAGATATCTATGCATTTACTGCTGATATTAATGTAGTTAACGTAAATCAAAAGGGTTTGGGTTTGGACATCAACTTCACACCTCCTATTTTAGTTTCTGTTGCTACAGGCAATAAATTTAGTGGCAGCACTGAGCCGGGATATAGCAGTGTGCATAACAATATGCAATTTCTTGGCAACCCTCAAGTGCTGAGATATTATCGAAGAGAGATTTTGAATGAAATTCCTGTAAATCCGATTGCAATTCAGGAAATACAAGACCAAAGTACTAATTGTACAAAGGAGGAATTTTCCTATCTTGAAGATGCACCGGAAGGAGGTGGTACTTCATATCTAAACTTGCCTGAAGGTGAGGCGGAATTATGGGGCAAGCTAAACTCTACATTAAAGCTTTTGACTGATTTGAGAAATGAATATGTTGAAATGTTTGATTCTAGGACCGAAGAAATTCGCAACAATAAATCAGAAGTTATCTGTAACACAACCATATATAAGGATGAAATATGTAGAAAACTTTTAAATAAGGTGCTAGGAGCTGATAGTATAAATTTTGAAAAGCTGGAGACTATTATACTCAATTCTGGAAGTGATATTTCAATGTATGTTTGGTTGTTGAAGGAATATGTTCAAAGGCAAAATTGGAGTCAGGCCGACAATATTTATAACATCCTGCAATCAAATTACAGCGATGCATTTGCACATGATGTAAGTACTATAAATGACACATACAATGTAGTTAAATATAAGCAGAATTTAGATCAAAGTGATATTAATACCCTGAAGGTAATAGCGGATTCTTACATAGGAAATGGTTCAAAGTGGGCTCAAACCATACTTTCTCAGTATGGCTTTCTTTACCATCCCAAGTTTGAAGAAGAAGGTCAAATTAGATCTTATAAGACTTCTGGAAGAGAGTTCAGTTTAATTGATTTTAGTGTAGCTCCAAATCCAGCTAATAATTCTATTTCGATTAATATTCCTTCGAGGGTAAATGAAGTATGGGTTGATATTACCAATGTGAGTGGAGTTAATGTCTTTTCCAAAAAATTGGCAAATTCTGCTACTCTTGATATAAGCAGCTTGGCAAACGGGGTTTACATCATACAATTTAATGATGGTAAATCAAGGATTCAGAAGAAATTTATTAAAGTGAATTAAACAATTACGTTGGAGGTTGCATCATGCAACCTCCATTTTTGTTATTTGAAAGCAGACAAGATATGAAAGCGAATATTTTAATTGTTATATTGTGTTTAGAAACTTTTGCAGTACATTGTCAGATTGGCTTTAATAAAAAATTCAATCTGAAAAGTAGTAATGCTTTTATGGGAAGTATTATCAACAATGATACCATATTGGTATTGGGATCCAGTACCGATTTTGTTAATGGATGGCAGTTTAGTACCATTGCCATTGACACGAATGGGCAGATTGTTAATACTTTTGATTATCAAAGGGACTCATTTCAGCTTACATCCTGGAGTGCCGAAAACTCTAAACTTATAACACGAGATGGAGAAAATTTGAATGTTTTGGCTGTTAAGGATTCTAAAAATGACGAAATAGAGATACATTTTGTTTTAACTAATGGCACAATAATAAAAAGTAAACAATTTAAAATAGCTTCATCGAAAGAAAGTAAAAGATTATTTGGAATAATAGAGGTCTCAGATGGATATTTAATTTCAGGACAGGTTCAATACACATCTTCAACATTGAAGTCATTTATATTAAAAACGGATTTGGAGGGAAGTAAAATTTATCTTAAATTTTATGGTGAAAAAGATTTTTGGTTTACTGGTAGTACTCTGTACCATTCTCCAATCAATGAGAATGAGGTTGTGCTTTATGGTAGTTACAACAGTCAAGGTTTTGGACATGTTGCTTTCTTTCACATTGACCACAAAACAGGAAATGTAGGTAGAATAGATAAAGTGCCAGGTCAAACAAAAAATATTGTTAAACCCTATTCAATATATTATAGCAGTCATTTCAACTCTCCAATCGGTTTGGGCATCATGTCAAATGAAAATCAAACCGAATTGCTCCCAGCTTTGGTTGTATTTAATGATAGCTTTAAAGTGGTTAGAAAAGACTATTTTGGTATCAATGCCGATCAGAGGTACAATGGAGGTGATGTAGAAGAACCCTATCAATCAGCTCAAGATGAGGAAGGTAATATTTATGTGGCTACTATCCAGCTCCTTCCATTTAATGAAATTGAACCGCTTTATCAGGTAATAGAAGCGCTGTCTATTACTAAATTTGATAAAGAGCACAACCATCTTTGGACCACTATAGATACCGTATTTCACGACGGCATGTACCATGGCTATGCGGGTTACCTTTCAGGCGTATCAGTTTCTTCCAGTGGATGTGTATTTATTACAGGTCATTATGCGGGCCCCAACCCCGATGAAGGAGGAGTTTGGAGGAACACCGCTTATCTTCTTAAATATGACAAGGACGGCTGTAAAGTGGGAGGGTGTAGATTGGTAAATGCAGAAGAAGATGTAATTTTGGAGAAGCAGGTGAAGGTTTATCCTAATCCAGCAAATTCCTCAATAGCAATTATGCTGCCATCGGACATAAGAGAAGTAATAGCTGAGATTAGGGATATAAATGGTTTAAGTATATTAAAGGAGGAGTTATCAAGTTCTGCTACTATTGACATCAGTAATTTGCCTAACGGTATTTATGTCATTCAATTTTCAGATGGTAAGTCGATGGTTCGGAAAAAATTTATTAAAGTGGATTAGATATTTACTTTGGAGGTTGCCTGAGGTAACCTCCAAATTTTTATATTGAAATAAAATTTTACAGGCCATGAGAGGAATAGTTACTGCGGTTATATTGACTATTACAAGCTTTGCTTTGTATTGCCAGATAGGCTTCAATAAAAAATTCAATTTGGGTAAAAGCAATGCCTTTTTGGGCAGTACTATCAATAATGATACGCTACTGGTATTGGGTTCCACCACGGATTATAAAAATGGTTGGCAGTTTAATGCCATTGCCATTGATACAAATGGGATAATAATCAATGAGAATAATTATGAAAAAGATTCCTTTCAAATATTATCCTGGGGAGGATATAATTCAAAATTACTAATTAGTAATAATAGTAACAAAAATATAGCAATAATAGACGAAAGTCACCGAAGAGAATTACAAATTTATTTTTTTGACAACAATGGTAAGATTATTAAAAAAAGTACTTTTGCGATTGCAAAAGTCAATGAGAATTATATTTATTTTGGAGTGCTAAAGGTTTCAGACGGTTATTTGATTTCGGGTCAGGTGCAATATTCTTCAACTACAGTCAAATCCTTCATTTTAAAGATTGATCAGGAAGGAAATAAAATTTATCTTAAATTTTACGGGGAAATGGATTTTTGGTTTTCCGGTAGTACTCTGTACCATTCTCCAATCAATGAGAATGAGGTTGTGCTTTATGGTAGTTACAACAGTCAAGGTTTTGGACATGTTGCTTTCTTTCACATTGACCACAAAACAGGAAATGTAGGTAGAATAGATAAAGTGCCAGGTCAAACAAAAAATATTGTTAAACCCTATTCAATATATTATAGCAGTCATTTCAACTCTCCAATCGGTTTGGGCATCATGTCAAATGAAAATCAAACCGAATTGCTCCCAGCTTTGGTTGTATTTAATGATAGCTTTAAAGTGGTTAGAAAAGACTATTTTGGTATCAATGCCGATCAGAGGTACAATGGAGGTGATGTAGAAGAACCCTATCAATCAGCTCAAGATGAGGAAGGTAATATTTATGTGGCTACTATCCAGCTCCTTCCATTTAATGAAATTGAACCGCTTTATCAGGTAATAGAAGCGCTGTCTATTACTAAATTTGATAAAGAGCACAACCATCTTTGGACCACTATAGATACCGTATTTCACGACGGCATGTACCATGGTTATGCAGGTTATCTATCCGGAGTTTCTGTGTCTTCCAGTGGAAGTGTATTTATCACAGGATATTATGCGGGCCCCAACCCCGATGATGGAGGAATTTGGAGGAACACTGCTTATCTGCTTAAATATGACAAGGACGGCTGTAAAGTGGGAGGTTGCAGATTGGTAAATGCAGATGAAGATGTATTAAGTTATGAACAGCCAAAGATATTCCCAAATCCTGCAAAAGACAAGGTATATATTGAGTTGCCTAAATCATCTCAATCTTGCCATTTATCCATTTTGAATGCTTCAGGCCAAACCCAAGTACAGCACAAGAATTATTGCCTTCAGGAATTAGATATTTCTGCACTTGCAGCTGGTTTATATATACTAAAAATAGAAAGTGGCGGAATAGTTTATAATAAAAAGATTGTAAAACTCTAAGATTGGTTTTCACTATTTAAAAAAGATTAGGGATTGCTATGAAAAAATTGATTTTTGGTAAAATAGATATGTACTTCGTTTTAACAATTGTAAAGTGAGCACATTTTAAACTGTAAATCAGTATAACCAAAATCAGTACATCCAAAATCGGTACATCACCAGACAATCGTACTTACCATATTGTCTTGCTGGCGCTGGTGGCTAAGAGATCCATTAATGCTGAGGATGCGTTTGTTCATATTATACAGGCCGTTGCACTGTGCATCAATCATTGATGGGTCAAAGCCTTTTGCCCCGACCTCGGTAAATATAATTTTGGTTTGGGGTTGAGCATAAATGTCGATATGTATGGCTTCGCACTGGGCGTATTTGATGGCATTGTGCAGCAACTCTTTGATGATCAGAAACAGTACCCTTCTTTTTTCTCCGTATAGTGGAAAGGTCGTTTGAGCAGTATAATCGTTAAAAACCAATGGCATTTGGTAGGTCTCAAGGTATTCACTGGCATATCTTCGGATATAAGCTACCAGACTTTCGGTATTATCAAAACGGGAATTCATTGCCCAGATGATTTCTCCCATGTTTTGCACCAGTTCATTGGAATAAGCTGCAATCTTGGAAATCTCAGCTTTTTCTTCTTCTGACGCAAAACGCATGGCTTTTTCGGCGAGGTATTGGATGCGGGTAAGACCGGACCCCAGGTCGTCGTGCATTTCGGAAGAAATACGGGTACGCTCTGCTTCGAGGGCTGTTTGTTTTTCGATGATGAGTGCTTGCTCTCGCAACTGAGCATCCTTGGCTGCCGTCTCGGCCTGGTGTTTCTTTTTTTGGTAGGCCAGAAAAAACCAGATCAGGATAGCAGAAAGGATGAGGGGCATCACAAAGGATGCTAGGATGATGTTGTAGATGGTGCTTCCTTCGGCGTACATATGATTGCTCCTAAATATCCTAAAGATAAAAATATGTTACCAATGAGCAAAATTGATTGATAAATATCTTCGACTTGTGCATCTAAAATCAAAGTATTTGATAGGAATAATAGCGGAAAACAGGATGTAAAATAGGATACTACTCCAACAGTGAAATAAAAATGAGGTGATTTAATTAGATAGTTTATTGGTGCACTATTGTAAACAATGTTTTGAAGATACTTAAATATCAGAAATAAGATTAAAAACATTCCAAAAATATAAGTCAAAGAATCAATGCTGGCATTTGAATAGTTACTTATATTATACATCCAAAATACCAACCAAGCCATAAAGAGGTAAAGGAATAGTTTTTTATTTTTTCTATCCGGGAGAACTTTGAAATAATAATGAAAATAAAAAACAATACAACCATTTGCGAAAATATTGTACGGAATCACATTATTGCCATAGTGTTTCGCATAAAAATAACTAAAAAATACTTCAAATATGATCACGAAGTAAATGAGTAAAGCAATATTATTAAGTTTATAGCCAAATTTAATAACGGCCACAATAGCTGTTATAATATTGATAAATTCGTATGGATCAATATCCATTTTAATTCAACAGGAATTTATCGTTGGGGCAATTTTTAGGACATAAGCCACCAAAATTGTAAATGAAATTTGTATCAACTGTAAGTGAATCTATTCCAGGTTGAATTATTATAGTTGTTTGATATGGGTGTTTATCTGTAGCCCCATATCTACCCAAATAGGCATAAAATCCAGCAAATTTAAGCTGTTTTTCTGGGTCATATATATTTTCTAGATTTTTTTGTTTCATTAAGCTACCTAGAATTTTTGAAATTTCGAACCATACGGCTTTAGTTGAATCTCTATTGGAGGAATTAGAGATATTGGACCTATAATTTGATGTAATTTGTTTTGCAGGATTTGGATCTATTTTTTCTGTTGGTGGTGACATTTTTTTAAAGTACGATTCAAATAGTTTTAATCTTTTTAACTCGTCGTTTAAATCTTCAAGCTCTTCCAAGGGATTTCTAAAAAAATTATCCTCATGAAGGCTCTGTTTTTTACTGAATGCCGCATTTATGCTTTTAATTCTTAGTATAAATATAATATTTAGAGCCAATGAGAATGCCAAAACCAGTGAAATTATAATTAATATATTTTTCATTTTTTTTTAATGCAAGATATTGTTTGATAATATTTTTTGCAATATAACTTTTGTTACGCTAACAGATTTCAAATTCGGACCAAATTTTCAAAAAATCCCATTGGTATTGCATTTAAAATCATCAAATTAGATTTAATCTTAAGGTGTTTTTTTTAAAGGGTGCAATTTTAATAAATACGTGCCGTGGTAGAGACGCAATATATTGCGTCTCTACCAATGACCCCGTTGGAACAAAACAGGGATACACACATTTTGACCCCGACAACATCTGCGCCGTTGTCGGGGTCAAAATGTGGGACACCATCGGTGTCCTTTTTTTGAATATTGGGTCGAAAAAAATCGACCTATGGGTGAAAATGGAAATGGGATGATGGTAAACGGGGAACCTGTTTGTGAGGTCGTCGTAGAGACGCAATATTTTGCGAGTCTACTAATATTTTCTGAATCCAACATTTCCAATGGTTTTTACCGTTCCTGTGGCGGTATTCCACAATGCCGAGCTGGATGGAATGGCATTTGTTTTGTCAAAAAGTATCACATTGTCTAATGTCAAATCTCCGCGGTTTTTTATGGATCGTCCCTGGGTTCCTGTCTCTGAATAAATGTTTATGTATTTTAAATACAGGGATTTGCCGGGAGGAATGTCGAATACACTGGTTGTATTGACCCCGAGGATATTGAATTGTGAACTTTGTGTTTGTAGGATGCTAAGATTTTTGTTGACAGGTAATGGTGTATTCAGTACCTGAAGTGTGGTGCCGGCAAGGTTGGATGCAAAGAAAATGGTGTCTGTGGCATTGGCGCATTCCATTGCCCATCGCAGGCAACCTGGTACATTGTCTGAGGTAGTTGTTACCGATGATGGGCAACTTATGCATGAAATATTGGATGTCCAGCCTGATTCTGTAATTGAACCATCACTGCAGAATCTAAAGGTGAGGCAGCC
>CALJKQ010000012.1 GCA_937973565.1 uncultured Saprospiraceae bacterium
CCCGTGATCTCTCCCAAATGGTGTAACGCCTGCCTTATATCCATGGCTATAAAATCACCGGTAACGCGATTGTCAAGACCATAAAGGACACGCTGAAGGGCCTCGTGGCTTTTGTGAAGGGCATCGTAATGGCGGGCATTGGACACCAGGGTGCGGTCTTGCAAAGAGGCGTCACTCACCACGGCTTCGTATAATCTGGTCTTGAGGTATTCTATGTTCATCTTGTGCAGGGCAGAGGTGGTGATGATGTGCGATTCACTCACGCCATCTACATGGTATTGGGCTGCATTGACGTATGGGTTTAAATCCATCTTATTGAGCAAAACAAAAAACTGCTCGGTACCACTCAGATATTTTTGGAGATCGGCCGACAAATCCTCAGGACTGGTGTCGGTGACATCCACAACAAACAAAACCAGGTCAGCCCGGGATATTTTTTCCATCGACCTTTCGATGCCGATTTTTTCAATTTCATCCTGGGCATGGCGGATGCCGGCGGTATCGATAAATCGAAAGACCAGTCCGTTAATATTCATAGTTTCTTCAATAGTATCGCGTGTGGTGCCGGGTATGTTGGACACTATGGCGCGCTCTTCATTGAGCAAGGCATTGAGCAGGGTCGACTTGCCTGCATTTGGCCTGCCCACAATGGCCGTAGCCACACCGTTTTTCATGACATTGCCCAAATAAAAAGACTGGATAAGATCCGCGATTACTTTTTGAATTTCATTGACCAAATTGCGAAGTCGGTCGCGATCGGCAAATTCCACATCTTCTTCACCAAAGTCGAGCTCCAGTTCGATCAGAGCCGCAAAATCGATCAACTCCTGCCTAAGCGCAGCAATGGTCTGTGAAAAACCACCCTTCATCTGTTTCATGGCCAACTCATGACTGGCCTCCGAATCGGAAGCAATCAGATCTGCTACCGCCTCGGCCTGACTCAAATCCAGCTGCCCATGCAGAAAAGCCCTTAAGGTAAACTCTCCCCTACCCGCTGCACGAGCACCATGCCTCAAAAACAAATTGATAACCTGTCCTAAAATGTAGGCAGATCCATGGCACGACAACTCCACCACATCTTCTTTGGTATAACTCTTAGGTGCAATGAAAATACTGGCCAAAACCTCGTCCAGTACTCCACCCTTTTCATCCACAATTTTACCCAAATGGATGGTATGGCTATCACACTTTTCCAGGTCTTTCCCTTTAAAAAATCGATTCACGAGAGCAATGCAGCCCTTTCCCGATAATCGGATCACGCCAATGGCCCCCACCCCCGGCGGTGTCGCCAGCGCAATGATGATGTCGTTCTGTAAACCTACCATCCCTCAAAGATACGGCATCCGCAACCAACGGCAAAGTTGCCATGGCGGGGTATCCGGCAACGGAGCATCCGGCACCTGTCCCTATGATGGCGAAGCCGTCGTAGGGAGCGGAGCATCCGGCAACCGAATATCTCCGATACTTCCGATGCTCCGTTTCCTCCGATGCTCCGTTTCCCGGTAACTCCGCTTTTTTTCCTAATTTGCAACCATGTTGAAAAACAATAAATACCTCCTGGAATGGTGCATCGACGATGCCATCGCCTCTCTCCCCCATTTCCACAAAGTAGATCAGGTAGAGTGGTGTTCCAGGCTGGATATGGATGGACTCACCCCCGATCTGGCTCTCGCTTCCCAAGTTTTTAATAACAGTCCCGTACCCGTCAAGATCATGCTGCGCAATCGGGCAGGAGATTTTGTCTATAGTAAAAAAGAGGTTGATGAGATGATCGAAACCGGACTCAGGTTTCGGGAACTGGGCTTCGACCGTTTCGTTTTTGGCGCTATCCGACACGATCGATTGGATGTGGATGCCATCAACGCGGTAGCTGCTGCTTTGGCACCGGCCCACATTTGTATTCATAAGGCCATAGATGTATCTGTACACCTTATAGAAGACCTTCAGTTGTTAGGCGAGATTCAGGGTATCCATGAGGTGCTTTCTTCAGGTGGAGCCGCCACAGCCATAGAAGGAGCAGCAAAATTAAAAGAAATGTTTGCCATTGCTCCAACCGGTATTACCCTCATTGGTGCAGGAAAAATTACCCGGGAAAATGTGGAGCAGCACCATGAATTACTCGGACTTTCGGCCTATCATGGCAAAAGAATGGCTTGATGGGGGCTTTTGGCATGAAATTCGCCCCTGTTTTTCATTAAAACACTGATCAATGTATAGGATTTGGGTACTGGCCACTGCTTTTTTGGTGATTGCCGGTTGTAAAACAGCAAAAATGCCGGGTAGTAACTTTTCCAGCAAGGAATTTTCGTGGGACAATGCCACCGTGTATTTTATGCTGACCGACCGTTTTTACAATGGCGATAAAAGCAATGACTTTAAACATCCCGCCGATGCCTCACCGGCTCCTCTAAGGGGTTATATGGGTGGTGATGTAAAAGGCATTACTCAAAAAATCAGGGAAGGTTACTTCGATTCTCTTGGCGTTGATGTTTTGTGGATGACGCCACTGGTTGAAAATATTTCCGGTAGTGTAGATGAGGGTACCGGCCGATCATACGGTTTTCATGGCTACTGGACCAAAGACTGGACCGCCATCGATAAGCGGGTGGGCACCCCGGCAGAAGTAGCTGAAATGGTAAAAACCGCCCACGCACATGGCATTAGGGTCATCATGGATGCGGTAATCAACCATACAGGCCCGGTAACCCCCATGGATACAAAATGGCCGGATGAATGGGTGAAAACCGGTCCACGTTGTGTTTACAAAGATTATGCATCCACCGTGAATTGTACCCTGGTAGAGAATTTGCCGGATATCCGAACAGAATCAACCACAGAAGTGAGCCTGCCCCCTGCCTTAGTAGAAAAATGGAAAAGTGAAGGCAGATATGAGCAGGAAGTAAAAGAACTCGACGAGTTTTTCAAAACTACCGGTTATCCAAGGCGACCTTATTTCTACATCATCAAATGGCTGGTTGACCTTGTAAAAGACTATGGCATCGATGGTTATCGCGTTGACACCGCCAAACACACTGAAGAGCAGGTTTGGAATGATTTATACAAAGAAGCTGCCAAAGCTTACGAATTATGGAAAAAAGCGCACCCCGGTGAATTAAAGGGGTCAACCGATTTTTACATGGTTGGCGAGGTGTATAACTACTTCATTGGAGGGGGTAGACTCTACGATTTTGGCGATAAACAGGTCGATTACTTCAATTATGGCTTCCATGCCCTGATCAATTTCGACTTCAAATCGGATGCCCACATGCCTTATGAAAAACTCTTTACGAAATACAACGTAGCCCTCCATGGACCCCTTCAGGGTAAATCCGTACTCAACTACATCAGCAGCCACGACGACGGAGGCCCTTTTGACAAAGAAAGAAAAATGGCGCTGGATGCCGGGACCAAACTACTGCTCACCCAGGGAGCCGCTCAGATCTACTACGGCGACGAAACCGCCCGCACCCTTACTGCCAAAGCCGACGGCGACGCCACCCTCCGTTCTTACATGAACTGGGATGAACTCAACGATGCCGGTAAAAAATTTATCCTCAACCATTGGCAAAAACTAGGTCAATTCAGAAAACGACACCCCGCCATCGGTGCCGGCCAGCACAACAAGATTTCTGATGTGCCCTACGTTTTCAGCCGTACCCTCAAAACCGACAACATAGATGATGCGGTTGTCATTGCCCTGGATGTGACCAAAGACTATGGCATGGCCGACGTTTCTATCCTCACCACCAACGGCAGGGTAAGAGACGCCTACTCAGGAAAAATACACAAAGCAGTTGGCGGTAAAGTTCGTGTCGACAAAGGCAAGGTGTATTTGTTTGAAAGGATCTAGTCCGGTTTCGGAGCATCCGGTTTCGGAGCATCCGGTTTCGGAGCATCCGGTTTCGGAGCATCCGGCACCTGTCCCTGTGATGGCGAAGCCGTCGTAGGGAACGGAGCATCCGGTTTCGGAGCATCCGGGGTTCGGAGCATCCGGGGTTGGAATATGTACAAATGGTGCGACTTGCTGCGCAAGTCTCTATGTTCATATGCTTGTGCCGATAAAAACGTAGTTTTTGTCAGTATTTATATCATTTTTTTGAAACCTACCTAAATTAAAGTACAATACCACCACAACCATATTCAGTTCCGTGGTAAAAAATTCATTCTCAGTTAAAAACCAGGATGTGAACATACATTGAGCGTAGCGAAATGCAAGATGTAAAAATGTGAACATATCCTGTTCCGTGCTAAAATATACATTTTCAGGTAAAAATCAGGATGTGAACATAGCGTTGAGCGTAGCGAAATGCAAGATGTGAAAATGTGAACATAGCGTTGAGCGTAGCGAAATGCAAGATGTGAAAATGTGAACATATTACCACTTCACCGTTTCAGTTTAAAAAAATCCTTTACCAGCGTCGAGCATTCCTCCATCATTACCCCAAAACTGACCTGCGTATTGGGGTGCAATAATTCCCTGCCATACCTCATGAAGCCCCGTTTATCGTCCTGGGCGGCGTAGACGATTCTGCCGATCTGACTCCAATAGAGGGCACCGGCGCACATTACACAGGGTTCGAGGGTGACATAAAGGGTACACTCATTGAGGTATTTGTGATTGAGGTACGAAGATGCCGATGTTATGGCAATAATTTCAGCGTGGGCAGTGACATCATTGAGCAATTCTGTTTGATTATGGGCCCTGGCGACGATTTTATTGCCACAGGCTATGACAGCCCCAACCGGTACTTCGTCGGCGTCAAAGGCCTGTAAAGCCTCATTATAGGCCATCCGCATAAAATATTCATCGGTGAAAATACCTTCCATGCCCAAATTTTCGCCAAAAGTAAGGAAAGACTCAGAATTTGGATATAGCTCTTTTTTCGGCATCATTTTGGCAATTACATTTTTGTCCGTATTTTTGCACATGGAATCATTCAATACCAATAGCATCAAAATCCTCGAGGAGGCACTCACTTTTGACGATGTGCTGCTTATTCCAAGCTATTCCGAGGTACTTCCCAGAGAAGTAAACATTACCACCCAATTTACAACCGACATTCGTCTCAATGCGCCTATCGTTTCGGCAGCTATGGACTCGGTAACGGAATACCAGCTGGCCATCGCCATTGCCAGAGAAGGGGGTATCGGTATCATTCATAAAAATATGTCTATCCAGGCGCAAGCCGAACAGGTGCGCAAGGTAAAAAGATCGGAAAGCGGCATGATCCTCGATCCGGTTACACTCAAACCCGAGTCCCTGGTGCGCGACGCCCATCAGCAAATGAAAGTGCACAAAATTGGGGGCATTCCGGTGACAGATAGCCAAAATACCCTGGTGGGCATTCTCACCAATCGCGACCTCCGATTTGAGACCGATATGGACAAGCCGGTTAGCGAAATCATGACCCGCGAGAAACTGATCACTGCTCCACAGGGTACAACCCTTATGCAGGCGAAAGAAATATTGCAGCAATACAAAATCGAAAAGTTGCCCGTCATCGATGCCAACAGCAAGCTGGTAGGTCTGATCACCTATAAAGACATCATGAAAATTGAAAACTACCCCAACTCCAGCAAAGACAATCACGGTCGTCTTTTGGTTGGCGCCGCGGTAGGTGTTACCAGAGATATGATAGACAGGGTTTCTGCCCTCGTGGAAGTAGATGTGGATGTGGTTTGTGTAGATACAGCACATGGTCACAGCAAAGGGGTTCTGGACGCCGTTTACAATTTGCGCAAAGCGTTTCCTTACCTTCAAATTGTGGGAGGCAACGTGGCTACCGGTGAAGGTGCCCGCGCTCTCGCCGAAGCAGGTGCCAATGGGGTTAAAGTGGGTGTTGGTCCCGGAAGTATATGTACCACGCGCATTGTAGCTGGTGTTGGTGTTCCTCAGCTTTCAGCCATCATGCACGCCCATACCGGACTCAAAGGTACAGGAGTGCCCATCATCGGCGACGGTGGTATCCGATATACAGGCGACATCGCCAAAGCCCTGGTGGCAGGTGCCAATTCCATCATGGCCGGATCCCTTTTTGCCGGCACTGAAGAAGCTCCCGGTGAAACCATCCTGCTAGAGGGAAGGAAGTTTAAAGTTTACCGGGGTATGGGTTCTTTGGGAGCGATGGAAGGGGGATCCAAAGATCGTTACTTCCAGGATGTAGAAGACGATATCAAAAAACTGGTTCCTGAAGGTATTGAAGGAAGGGTTCCTTTTAAAGGATCTGTATCAGAAGTGATGGTACAGTACATCGGCGGACTTCGGGCCAGCATGGGCTACTGTGGTGCACCCACCATCGCAGACTTGCAAAAAAGTAAAATGGTGAAAATCACGAATTCCGGTATGAGGGAAAGCCATCCCCACAACATTACCATTACCAAAGAATCACCCAACTACTCCAAAAACGGATAAGTCAGACCAGATCGACTCCTTGTTGGTAATTGTTTTTATAATCCTGTATAGCTTTGTGCATGACCGCAAACCAAAGCGGTGGTATGAGCGATAGCAGCATCATGCCCGGATAACCGGTAGGCATCTGTGGACTCTCGTCAAAGTGCCTCAATACCTGGTATTTTCTGGTGGCCTGGTAGTGATGATCTGAATGTCGGGTAAGTTCCAGCAAGACCATTCGACCCAGCGGATGATTGCTGTTCCACGAATGGACAGGCATGGTTCTTTCAAAAAATCCGGAGGCTCCCACCTTTCTTTGCAAGCCATAATGTTCGATGTAATTGACCGTTTCCAATAAATGGATGCCTATGACAGCTGCAACAAAATACCAGATCAGAACCGCATATCCCCAAACAAGACCGATGGCAACACATATCAACACTTGCACTATCTGAAAAAGCAACATTTCATTTTGCAAACTCCAAAAACGATGGCCTGTCTTTTTTAATTCCTTGTTCTGAATTTCCCAGGCAGAAAACCATGAATCGCGGATAGAGCGAAGATAAAATGCATATACATTTTCACCCCTGCGCGCGGAGGCGGGATCATCCGGAGTAGCTACCCTGAGATGATGCCCCTTATTGTGTTCAATAAAAAAATGAAGGTAAAGCGTTGATGCCAATAAAATTTTGCTCATCCACCGCTCGTATGCTTTGGTACGATGGCCCAATTCATGCGCTGCGTTGATGCCCAGAATGCCACAAGATAAACCAAAGGCTACAATCATGCCCATGCGTTCCCACCACAATATTGAGGGATCTGCCATTTGCTGCAAAAAATAGTACCATAACAGGTATTGCATAGGCACCAGGCTGTACAAAATCCAATCGTACATTTTGTTGTTGGCCTCTTTATTTTCAGCTTCTTCATCAAGATTTTCTGTACTTCCCTGAAAAATTAATTCAAGGAAAGGAACGAGTCCAAACAGGTAAATAAGCGCCAGATACGTTTGCCAGCCCTCTCCTTTCAACGACAGAAACACTGCCAATGGGACGCTGTAGGTCAACAAATACTTCCACATGAAAATAGATTTAAAATGAAGATACAAATTTATCCTACAAATAACTCAACCACCATTTTTCTTTGTTTTGTGATTTGTACTTATTATACCAACTGCAAACTGGATACAAGGTAGCTACCACCAGCAACCATATTAGATATACTCCAGGCAAATTAAATCCTTCTCCCGGCACTACATATAGGAAAGGAAAATGACTTTCAGGATCATAGGCCTCTGAAAGGGTGTGGCCACGCATAAAAAAGACAACAACCGCAATGGTGTGAATCAGATACAAATGCACTATGTAATAAAAAAATGCCGTCCTCCCAAAAACGGTCAAGGCCGATGTCAGGCTGTTTTCTATCTTTTCCGTGACTGATAAAAGGATCAATGCCGGGCCCAACATCAGGCATAGATATAGCAAAGATGCCGGGTATTTGTCTACATTGATAAATGACAGCAATGTATAGAATGGCGTCCTTTGTGTCGACCAATCAACCGGATCGCCATACCCATTGGAGAAACGCAGCAACACAAAAAATACCAAAAGTGCCAAGCCTGTGTTCAACAAATTTTTTCTGCGTCGTAGCGAATCAAAGTCTGATGTATACCAGCTACCCATGGCATAACCCAACATCATTACCCCCAACCACACCGGGAAGGCATATACAAGAATTAGGTTGTGACCGGGCATAATCTGATGCACGGTGAATTGACCGTAATGCAAAACATCCCACCAAAAAGTCGATGTGAACCCCGGAGCTGCTTCCATAAAATCAAAGGCATTGTGACCGGCTACCAATATACTGCCCACCGCAAGAAATGCCCACATCGGCAAACGCAAAGAAATAAGTCCTCCCATTATTACCATACTGATACCGATAGCCCATATTACCTGAAAAGGAATAAACTCATAAGCCGGATTAAAGGTCCAGGCAAGCGAAACGATGAATAATTCAACAAAAATCAACCACAGTCCCCGCTTTACCAAAAACGCTCCCAACTCAACGGGCGACTTTCTTTGTCCCTGCAAAAAAATCGATGTGCCGGATAGTAAAACAAATACGGGAGCACAAAAATGGGTAATCCATCGCGTAAAAAACAAAGCCGGACTCGTGGTCGCCAAATCCAAAGGATCTTGGGTATTGGCTGTTATGTGAAAGTAATCGCGCACATGATCCAGCGCCATTATCACCATGGCAAGCCCCCTGATCACGTCGATGGAACTCACCCTTATGCTGTTGTTTAAAGCCATGTTTTATAGTTGTTGGTCTAAATGTAAGTCATTTTGCTCAAATCTTGCGCCATTAAATACCAAAACCCAAAAGCAGTGTCAGTGCGCCATAACCTGAGTCGGGGGTGACTAATGTGGCAACCAAGTGTTTTTCTTACACCTTTGAGTGATGTTTCACATCTTTCAAAAAATGGTGATAAAACCTTATGAGCTATGTGCATTCACAGTTAAACCTTACAACACGAAACACATTAAATAAATACAACAATTAAAATTATATCTAATACATAATCACATCAACTTCAATAATTAAAAGAAATAAAAAAAGAATATTTGTCCGCCTAAAGCTATTCTTCTAATTTAATACTTTAAGCTGATAATATTTACACATTGCAACCAACTTAAACCATGAAAATTTCCCTTTCAAAAGCATGCAGCGGATTGGTCACAGCATGCCTGATTTATTCCATACAAGCATGCAAAAATGAGAATCAACTTACCGGTATAATAACAGCTGCCGAACTGCACTCACTCAACAGCGGTCTCATCGAAATATCGATGGAAGATGTTTACAACCCTCCCATTGCCACCCGGATTTTTGCCTATTCCAATCTGGCGGCGTTTGAGGTCAACAGCCACAAATCCGGAAAATCTTTTATGGCAGCCCATACCGGTGATTCTCTGTTTGCTGTTCCGAAAATTTCATGTCCCAATTACGAACTGGCAGCGCTCTTTGCTTTTTGTGAAGTTTCAAAATCGCTTGTGTTCAGCGAATATATGATAGATACGCTGTACCAAAGACTCATGCAGAAAGCAGCTAAAGATGGCTTTTCGCAAGAGGATATTACCGCCTGCAAAGAATATGCAACATCCGTAGCAGACAATATGAAAGCCTGGATCAAAAAAGACAATTACAAAAATGTAAAATCAGGCGACCAATATACCATCCACGGCGTTGACAGTACCTGGGCGCTTACCCCACCAGACTATGCCCAGGCACTGGAACCCAATTGGTACAAACTGCGTCCTATTGTATTAAAAAGCCACAATGAAATCCTCCCGCCGGCTCGTCCACCTTTCAGCAAGGAAAAAGGCAGCGATTTTTATAAAAATGCAAGTCTGGTCATGGAAGAAGGAAATCGCAATGATTCCCTGCACAGAAAGACAGCCCTTTACTGGGACGACAATCCCAATGAATTCAACGACACCGGTCACAACACCCACTTTAAGCACAAAGTAAGTCCGCCCGCACACTGGATCAACATCACCAAAAGCTACCTCATTCAGGCAAAGGCAGATCTTAGTCAGGCAATAACTGCCTATGCTGCTGTGTCAACCGCTATGTTTGATGGCATGATCACTTGTTGGGGAGTCAAATACAGAGAAAATTTAATCCGACCTGTCACTTACATTAATCGCCACATAGATAAAAACTGGAAGCCACTTATTCAGACACCACCTTTTCCCGAATATACCAGTGGGCACAGCACAGTCTCAGGCAGTGCCTCCGCCATTTTAGAATCGCTGTATCCCAATACAGCCATCACCGACTCCACCGAGGTGCCTTTTGGTTTCAATGCACGTACCTTTAAATCTGCCACCGAAGCGGGACGGGAAGCCAGTGATTCGAGATTTTACGGAGGTATACACTATAAATTTGGCGTCGACAACGGCTTTGAAAATGGTACTGCCATCGGCAAACATGTATTAACCACACTTACGAAATTTAAATAAATTTTTATGTCGCCAGTGAAAAACAGCACGACCCTGTTGACGGTTTTAAGTCTTTTCTTAATTACCTGTAAATCCGGAGGACCCAACACCACCGGGCAAGGCATGCTCCATTTACCTTTAAAACAAAAGCAGGTCGAAGGACTTTTTGAATACATAGAAGCAGACCAGTCGGGTCTTAATTTTATCAACAACATGCCCGATTCGCTCGCGGCCTACATCTTCAAATACGAATACGCCTTCAATGGCGGTGGGGTGGCCATCGGTGATATCAACAACGATAAACTTCCGGATATATATTTTTCAGGTACTTTCGACCGAAATCGATTGTACCTCAATCTCGGAAATATGAAATTCAAAGACATCACCGATCAAGCCGGAGTTGATGGTGGTGCAGGACTCAAAACAGGTGTGACTATGGCCGATGTCAATGCCGATGGTTTACTCGATATTTACGTTTGCAAATCAGGGCATTTCCCCAATCCCGCCTACAGAGCCAATGCTCTTTACATCAACAAAGGCAATATGACCTTTAAAGAAGAAGGAGCTTTGTATGGCTTGCAGGACATCAGTTATTCCACCCAATCCTACTTTGCAGACTTCGATACCGATGGTGACCTCGATATGTTTTTGGTTAACCACCCCCTGGGCTGGGATAAAAAACACAACCTCGACGCAAGCGATGATGGCTATGGCAACCTTAAGGCCATTGAAGATACCACACGATTCAACGTCAGTGACCGATTATACATCAATGAAAATGGCAGATTTACAGATCGCACCGTTGCCTATGGAGTAGACAACATTGCTTTTGGCTTGGCAGCAGCCATCTACGATGCCAATGGTGATGGCTATCCGGATATCTATGTAGCCAACGACTACAGTGCACCCGACTACCTCTACATCAATCAAAATGGCAAACGATTTGTCAACCAGGCCAACCAGGCTTTTCGACACACACCCAACAGTTCAATGGGCTGCGATGTCTTTGATGCCGACAACGATGGCAACTTTGATTTGTTTGTCAACGACATGATGCCCGAAAAAGACGATCGAATGAAAGTAACCCGCAGCATCGTGAAAAATTACGATGCCCACCTGCTGGGCAGAAAGCTCGGTTACCATGACCAGTTTCGATTTAATACCTTTCAACTTAGCAACGGCGATGGTCAATACGCGGATATTGCCCTGCTTACCGGTACCTACGCCACCGACTGGAGCTGGGCTGTCCTCGGCGAAGATTTCGACTACAATGGCTACCAGGATATCTTTATTACCAATGGCTACCTCAAAGATATTTTCCATCAGGACTACCTCAAGTACGAGATGGATTCATTGGTGAAAAATACGCCTGCCAACCAGGTGACCAAAGCGTGGAGCCAACTCACCAAACCCGTAAAACTCAATAATTATTTTTACGCCAACAACGGTCAGCTTTCCTTTGACAATGTGAGTACGGTGTGGGCCAAAGAAAGACCATCGTTCTCCAATGGTGCCGCGTATAGTGATCTCGACAACGACGGTGACCTCGACATCGTGGTCAACAACCTCAACGACAACGCCTTCCTGATGAAAAATACCATCATGGAAAAAACCAAACCCAATTACCTGAGTATTACACTTCAGGGTGATAAGGGCAATGCCAACGGAATAGGAAGCGAGGTTACTGTTTATTTCGCTGATGGCACCCTGCAAAAGAAACTGTGCCAGCCGGGCAGGGGCTTTTACTCGTATGTAGATACCCGCGTGCATTTTGGTTTATCCAATGATAAAAAGATAAGCTACCTTACCGTAAAATGGTCCGATCGCACATTAAAAAGATACAACATTACACAAACCGGATCTGTGACCCTGCAAAAAAGTCAGGGTCAGCCATATCCCGAACCGACCAAAACACAGCCGGTAGTTAAGATCGAAAGTTTTCCGTTTGTCCACAAAGAAAACGAATACATCGACTTTAAAAGAGAACCCCTGCTGCACTTTGAAAACAGCAGTGAAGGTCCGTGCATGGCCAGCGCCGATGTCAATGGCGACGGGTCAGCAGAAATTTATATTGGAGGTGCCCATAATCAGGCCTCAGCGCTGTTTACCCAGACAGGCAGCAATTGGAAACCTATGCCGGTGGCAGATTTTGAAAAGGACAAAGTCTATGAAGATACGGGAGCAGCCTTCGCCGATTTTGACAAGGACGGTGACAATGACCTCATTGTGGTGTCGGGTGGCTACCAGTTTCCTGCCGGAGACCGAAACTATCAGGCGAGGTATTACATCAATCAAGGCAAAGGACAGTTTACGCGAGACCTCACTTCCTTCCCCAACATCAATACCAATGCAGCCAGTGTATGTACAGGTGACTGGGATGGCGATGGCGACAAAGATGTCATTATTGGTGGTGGTGCCTTACCCGGCAAATACCCTATGGGCGATCTATCGTATTATCTGCAAAACAACGGTGGAAAGTTTAGTCAGGGCAAAGTACCCGATGAACTCAAAGAAGCCATGACAAAAGCTTTAGTAAGTGCCGATCTCGATGGTGACAAAAAAGAAGAACTCATCACAGCCGGAGCCTTCCAGCCCATCCGAATCTTTAAATGGAGTGGTCAGTGGCAACTTCATCAAACCATCGAAAAATCTGAGGGTCTGTGGCAATGTCTTTACATAGCCGATCTCGATCAGGACAAAGTGCCGGAAATCTATGCAGGTAATATAGGACTCAATAGTTTTTTGGTAGCCAACGAGCAAAATCCTATGCGCATATACGGTGGCGACTTTGATGGTAATGATGAATGGGATGCCATCCACTGCCTCAATCGCGAAGGCAGGGACTACCCCATTCACCACCTCGAAGAACTGCAAACACACATGACGACTATGCGTCGCAAATACCTGCGCTACAAACAATACGCCAACCAGACACCACAGGACATCTTTGGCGACAAACTTAAAGACGCTAAAATTTTCAATGCGTACCAACTGGCCAGCATGGTGTACCGCAAGGAAGGCAATACATACAAAGGCAGTACCCTGCCTGTCGAGGCACAGTTATCCATGACTACCGCTTTCACCACCATCACTATAGGGGACAAAATCTACCTCGCCGGCATAGGCAACTTCTATGATACCGACTTTGAATACGCTCGCTATGACGCCGGTAAAGGATATTTGTTGGAAGGAGGAAAGACTCCGGCCCAGCTGCCGGGCTTTGCCGTTTATGGTAATATGCGATCACTGGCGGTGCCGGATGCGAAGAGTGTGGTGGTATGTGGGAGTGATGAGGGTTGTAAACTGGTAAAATTTTAATTTACCGGTTTGCAGCAACGCAAGGTATTGCTATATCTTAACAAATCTGAACTCTATTAATTTATGAATAATTTTTAAATATGATCCCCGATTATCAAACGTTAATGCTACCCCTTTTGAAACTGGTCTCTGACGGGCAAGAACACAGATACCGCGACCTGATTGAAAAATTGGCTGTTGAGTTTAAAGTTACAGATGATGAACGGAAAGAGTTTTTAGCAAGTGGCAATCAAGCGATTTTCGATAATCGTGTGGGTTGGGCAAAAACATACTTAAAGAAAGCAGGCCTTATTGATTCTTCAAAACGGGCAATTTTCATCATTACAGATCTTGGCAGACAAACGTTAGCTGGAAAGCCTGAGCGGATCGATGCCAAATTTTTGCGTCAGTTTCCGGCATTTTTAGAATTTCAGAATGCCTCGCGTAATTCTGTTGTTGCTGAAGAAGAGACAAGCGCAACGGATGTGAATGTAGAAACTCCGGAAGAACGGTTAGACAGAGCCTACCAGACCATACGAAAAGCTTTGGCTTCTGAACTTTTAACTAAAGTTATGGACTTAACTCCATCTGCCTTTGAAAGACTGGTAGTTGAACTCTTAGTAAAAATGGGTTATGGCGGGTCCATAAATGATGCCGGAAAAGCAATAGGAAAAAGTGGTGATGAAGGCATTGACGGGACCATCAAGGAAGATAAACTTGGACTTGACATTATTTATATTCAAGCCAAACGCTGGAAAGCTGGAAATGCTGTCGGGCGACCAGAAATTCAAAAATTCGTAGGGGCGCTGGCAGGGCAAGGAGCCAAAAAAGGTATCTTCATTACCACATCCAATTTCACAAGGGAAGCAAGCGAATATGTCCCAAAAAATGAAACAAAAATAGTATTAATCGATGGCGAGCAATTAGCGCAGCTTATGATTGACTACAACCTTGGATGCACACCCCAACAAAGTTATGAGTTAAAGAAAATTGACAATGATTATTTTGGTGAAGAATAGAAAACAACCAAATGCCAAACCGCTGGGGCATTCCAAAAGAAGTTGAAGATCGGGTGAGGAAAAGAGATGTATGCTGCGTTTATTGCAGCACTTCATTTTTGGATCCTCATCCTACACACAAAACACGGCCAACCTGGGAGCATATTGTCAATGACGTTAAACAAAATGGAATCGACAACATTGCCCTCTGCTGCAGGTCTTGTAATTCAAGCAAGGGAGCTAAAACCCTTGAAGATTGGATGTTGGGAAACTATTGTAAATCAAAAGGGATTAGTCGTATCAACGTTGCTCCCGTTGTAAAAAAGCACCTAACATTCAGGACTTCATAAATCGCAATAGGTGCAAAATTTGATGGACCAACTCCTCTTTCCACGATTGGTTTCTAATAACTGCTGTGTTAAATATTATATTTCCTAATTTTATGATTTTACATGTTTTTATTTGATTTAACGAACATATAAACAAATCAATCCAAACAATATTGGTCGGTTAAGGCATATTTCCAAATTTGTTTTTCAGTCAAAAATCGTCATTCTTTAAAAAATCAAATTACCTTTTTATTCAATTAAGTACCCGATAAACTTATAAATAAGCTAATTAAATCATTTATATTCAGGTATATAAGATTTATATGCGATATAGGGGGTGGCTAGAAAGGGGCGATTCCTCCAAAATTTAAATAAGCTATTTCGTTAATTAAAAAATTGGTCATTTTTTTAAATTAACAAACCTCTTATTTAAGTTTTATCCGTTTTTCTTAATTAAGCAGTATCCTTATTTAAATTTTAGTAAACATGAAAAATTTTAAATCAGGTGTATATATTAGGCAAACGTCCTATAAAAGCTTCCAACCTGAAAAAACAAATTGAGGATTGAAAAGCAGCGTAGGTGTGTTCCATTTACCAATGAGAAGTAAACAATTTTCCTATATTTACAAAGTACAAGAACTAATGGCACTTATTTTAAACTAATGTGAATGCGCTCTTGTACCGCAAATATTGAAAAGAATTTTAGTTTAAATGTATGAACAGGTTTATTAAATATTTGATGGTTACTGCTGTATTGGCCCTTGCCTGGATGGGCTTGGTCTTTATCAGCACACTCAACGGCTGGTGGTATCAGCCATTAACCGCCACCATAGAAGTAAATTCATTTACAAAAGCGGTGCAACATAAAATTGACAATGAATTTACAGGCAATTTTGCCATGGCGCTTATTAAAAATGGAAAAGTTGAAAAAGAACATTTCCATTCCATCAACAAACCGGTTGATAGAAATACCATTTTTCAGGTTTCTTCCATGTCGAAATTTGTATCAGCAGCAGGGGTGCTAAAATTAGTGGAAATGGGAAAACTCGATTTAGATACCCCTGTTGGTCATTACCTCAAAAGATGGCAACTCCCCCCTTCCTCATTTGACAACAACGAAGTGACGGCAAGAATGCTGTTGAGTCATACAGCCGGATTAACAGACGGCCTGGGATATAGCGGATTTATGGAAAAAGATTCAGTACAATCGTTGGAAGCTTCATTAACAAAAGCCAAAGACGCGGATGATGACTTAAGTGGGCCAGTAAAAGTTGGCGTACAACCCGGTTCCACATGGAAATACTCAGGGGGTGGATTTACCCTGTTGCAATTATTGATTGAAGAGACAAGCGGGCAACCCTTTGATGCCTTTATGAAAGACAACCTATTTAAACCATTGGGCATGACAAGCAGTACCTACCTTTGGCATGATTCACTCAATTCCAGATTGTGCGAATTTTACAATGCCGATAAATCAATGGCACCTCATTTTTACTACACATCATTGGCAGCAACTTCACTTTATACAACTTTAGCTGATCTGGAAAAATTTTATCAATTGTTTTTTAAAGGACCCGATAATCAGCCTGTAGGAAGAGGCGTCCTGAGTCCTCAGACAATTAAAGAAATGAGGTCGTCACACTGGGACATTATGGGAGAAAGAATTTATGGACTAGGTTGCATGTTATACATTGGACTGGAAAATAATGAAGATATTTTCGGACACGATGGCAAAAGCACACCCCCCATCAATACGGCCATAAGAATAAACCCTATTAGCGGTGATGGAATTATTGTACTGGAAACAGGAAATTCTAATTTAGCTACAAGAATCGCCAGCGACTGGGTGTTTTTGGAGACTAAAAAAACTGATACACTGCTTTTTACTATGCTTTTACCCAAATTGATAACTTACTGCGCAACCGGTATAATGGCTATAATTATCATAGCCGTTTTCATTGCATGGAGAAGAAAGAAAAAATTAAACTAAAATAATTTATAAATCAACGAACACCTGGCTTGTCCGGGAATATCTGACTGTTAAAACATTTAAGTATTTCAACAGCCTACATAATTGCACTCTACCAAAAATGCACTGCATTAAACCACTTTATCGAAAAGTCAATACGAAAACCAGAAATTTATTAATGTATATGTATTCAAAACAGGTGAATTGTTTTTTTTAGCATTTATAGTTTAAGTTTAATTACAGATGAGTAAAAATAAAAGGCCCAAAAAAAAGGAAGAAATTTTAGTAAAAGAAAGCTTGACTTTTCAAGGTTATAAAAAAATAGATATTGAACCAGATGGAAATATTACACCTGATCTTCTTGTAGACAATGAAATTGCCATTGAAGTACGACGATTAAATCAAAACCAAATCGTTGGGGATAATAAATTAAGAGGATTTGAAGAAGACGAGTTTAAAATTTATGGATGGTTGAAAAAAATAATGAAGGAGGTATCGGATGAGAGTTTTAATGAAAGTGCATTAGTTATGTATTTTTTTAATAGGCCTTTGCCAAATAAAAATGATTTTAGAAAAAATGCCAAAGAAATATTAGTTCAGCACAAGGCAAATATTAAAGAGATCAAAGAATATAAAGTTAGTGAGAATTTCAAATTGAACATTCTTCCATCACATAGAAAACTTGAACAACAATTTCAATACGCAGGAGGAACCGATTGCAACTACGGAGGGTTTGTTGTGGGTTTGTTGTATCAAAATCTTCAATTAATAATACAAGAAAAGGAACAAACAACAAAGAAATTTAAATCCAAATATTCTCAATGGTGGTTAGCTGTCGTAGATACCATTGGCTTTCATCCAACTGATGTAAATTTATCGAAATTCTACGATCTTCCAAAACTAAAATACGATTTTGATCGAATTCTTTTGGTATCAGGCTCAGACCCGAAAAAATTTCTATATCTGTATGAATGAGTTGTTTGACCAATAATATTACAGTGTAAAATTACTCCTACTACCTACATCTCCTCTTCCCCCATCTGATCCTCATCTCCTCTTCAAGCCCCACGTTATTGCCATAGCCCCGCATGTCGATCAATACCGACATTTCGGTTTTCGTAATCACACCATCACAAACCATATGGTGCAATTGATCTTTCAATATAGGATTGCCAAATTGATAAAGATGGATCATCATCACCAGCAAAGGAAAATCCTGCACTTCACCATCCTGAAAATAATACCCCATCTTCTTTTCTGATGGAAAACCATATTGCCTGATAAGATGAGTAAAACCATCATATACATTGGCTGCCATCTGTATCATCTCTTCCAACGAAAGGTCGTTTTCGCATTTCCTCCATTGGTGATATGTCACATTTATCAGAGAATCCAGATACCTCACATCCAATAAGGCCTTGCGTAAGGAAAAGTTATAATTCTTAGCACCTGTCGAAATCGTATCATCAACCACTGTTGCAAAATCAGCATACCAATCTCGTTCTTTGTATCTATCAAAATACACAGCAGGAATGCCCCCTTTGGCAAGCCTAAATGCTAACGTTTTTGCCCACTCGCCATCCTCAACTTTTACAGCACATCGCAACGCTAAAGCCACGTGCTTACCCCTTGGAAACAGGCCCGTTTGGAATGCTTCTTTCCAATGTTTAATACTTGCCTTCAAATCCCCTTCCTGATATTCTATGTAAGCCCTATCTGTAAGGTAGATATAATCTTCATACACGCACGATTCCTTTTGCCCTTCGACCGATTGAGCCATCATCAAAACAAAAATCGACAGAAAAGCATGATTGTTCACGTAGCTAAGATATTGAAAATATGACAAAAACCATCCTATATCGTACATCGAGTATTGAAGAATCAATCATTAGCAATTGATAATTGAACATTAATAATTGATAATTGAACATCGAAAATTGAAAATTAACCATTGATAATTAATAATTGAACATCGAAAATTGAAAATTAACCATTGATAATTAATAATTGAACATTGATAATTGATAATTGATAATTGATAATTGAACATCGAAAATTGATAATTAACCATTGATAATTGATACTGACGCTCTCTTCCGTTCGGTCACCATCCTACATTGATAATTAACAATTGAAAATTGAGCATTGATAATTGACCATTGAAAAACTTAACAACGACTCCTTCTCAGGTAACAAAGCCCAGGAAAACGGTCTGCCAACCGTCGCATTGTGCGCCGAAAATCTCCCCCTCTCCTCCAATTATTTTGGCGACCTCATCCAAAAAGAAACCGGACAGTCACCCCAGGAATACATCCACGCCAAAGTCATCCATCCCGCCAAAGAAAAAATCTTCAACTACGAAAAATCCCTTTCAGAAATAGCGTATCAACCGTGCCTATAATATACATTTTTGTAAACTGAATGCGGGAGTGTCTTTAAATAAGTACAATGGCGTTAATCATAGCTTATGGCAAAAATTTCAGATGAAAGGCTGTTTTAAATGCCAAATAAAACTTCCAAATAATATTTGGTTAGGCTGGCATTCCATTCCCCTTGTCAAATTTTTATTTGCACTTTAACATGTTTTCGGATTTAAATGAGAATAACTTGCTAATAGGTTAAGGTCGCATGTAATGTATATGAATCTATTCCTAATGGTTTACCAAAAAATTAAACGCTAATTACACATTTATAAACTTTTATTTCTTAATACCAACTAAGGGTAGGGGTTTTAAAAATAAACAAGCTCTATTTCATTAAAACAAAAATGTTTCCCATCTATTTGATAGTAACGCAACTAATTACTAATTTTAAGCGTTAATACAAAAAATTGATAGTTAGTTTTTCAGATAAGGAAACAGAAAAGATTTGGGAAGGTGAAAAATCAAAAGTTCTGCCAACCGAAATCCAACAAGTAGTTCGTAGAAAGCTTAGAATGATCAATAATGCTGAAAGCACCAATGATCTAAGAATTCCACCTGCAAATTGCTTAAAAAAACTCAAAGGTGAACTATCAAACTTTTATGGCATTCGAATCAATGATCAAAGCAGAATCATTTTTATTTGGCAAAATGACGAAGCTGAAAACGTTCAAATAACAGATTATCATGAGTAAACTGAAGAACATACATCCAGGCGAAATTCTTGAAGAAGAATTTCTTAAACCAATGGGCATATCTGCCTAATAACTTTCTCAAGCCATCGGAGTACCACAAACAAGAACAAGCCAAATACTCAAAGGTCGAAGAAGGATAACAGCCGACACTGCCTTGAGATTGGCCAAATTCTTTGGAACTTCATCTAAATTTTGGCTTGGTTTACAAAACGACTTTGACATCGAAGAAGAAAACAAACATAAAAAAGAAGAACTTAGTGCCATAAAACATTTTGCCGGTCAGGCAGCTTAAATAAAACAAACCATGAAAGTAGAAATTTGGAGTGATGTGATGTGTCCGTTTTGCTATATAGGCAAACGTAAATTTGAAAAAGCCTTAGCGCAATTTCCTCACAAAGAGAATATCAATATCATCTGGAAAAGTTTTCAGTTAGATCCTACAACCGTTACTGATCCAAGCTTAAATAGTATAGAACATCTAGCAAAAAAGAAAGGCTGGAGCAAACAGCAAGCGCAAGAAACGACAGCTCAGGTTACTAATATTGCAAAACAAGTAGGTTTGGATTTTCATTTCGAGAAAGCGGTTGTTGCCAATTCATTTGATGCACACCGTTTATCACACTTAGCAAAAAAGTATGGTAAACAAAATGACTTAGAAGAAAAATTATTCT
>CALJKQ010000013.1 GCA_937973565.1 uncultured Saprospiraceae bacterium
CAATTTTTGGGCGACCTGGTGTAAGCCTTGTGTCAAAGAATTACCTTATTTTCAACAGCTGCATGACAAGTACCCCAACTTATCGATGTTGTTGGTAAGTCTCGATAAAAAGTCGGATGCAGAAAGCAGAATTGCAGATTTTTTGACCAAAAGGGGCATTAACATAGAGGTAGTAGTACTGGCTGACGGAAGAGCCAATGATTGGATTGATAAAATATCCCCTGATTGGTCGGGTTCCATTCCGGCTACCTTGCTATTGACTCCTTATGGCACTTCATTTTTTGAGACCGATTTCGAATCGCTCCAGGACATAGAAGAAAAAACCGAGATTATTTCACATTTACAAAACAAACATTAATAATGACATTAAGTATTTTGACGGGAATGCTGATCTCGTTTTTCACCCTTAGCGCTCCGGCTGCTCTTAAACCGGGAGATGTGGCTCCGGATTTTAAATTGAAGAACATCGATGGCAAGACGGTATCACTTGCTGACTACAAAAATGTAAAAGGATACATTGTAGTTTTTACCTGCAACCATTGTCCGTATGCCAAAGCCTATGAGGACAGGCTGATCGCCATCAATGATAAATATTCCAAGCTGGGCTATCCGGTTATTGCCATCAATCCCAATGACCCCGCAGCTGAGCCGGATGACAGTTTTGATGAGATGAAGATCAGAGCCAAACAAAAGGGTTTCAAGTTTCCGTATCTGATGGATGAAGGCCAGAAGATTTACCCTCAGTACGGAGCTACCAAAACTCCTCATGTTTTTCTATTAGACAGCAAAAGAGTGGTCAAATACATTGGATCTATTGATGATAGTCCAAACGATGCTTCTGCCGTAAAAGCCAAATATCTTGAAGAAGCCATTGCTTCGCTTCAGGCAGGAAAAGACATTATTCCCAATGTTACCAAAGCGCTGGGCTGCTCCATTAAGGTGAAGAAAGCCTAAAACATAGAAATTTTCAGTAAAAAGAAGGCCGGAGTTGACGATGTGCAATTCTGGCCTTCTTTTTGTTGTACACATACTGTTTTCCACTTTTTAATGCTGAGCACGATAGTACAATTTCTTCTAAAGGTAAGGTAATTGTCAGTTTTGGATTATTTTTACGATATTAGCGACGTATTCACGTTATGCATGGCAGAAAATATTGAAAAAGTTAATCTCGAGCTAATTTTGCAAAACGATCCTGAAAGGGGGTTTGAATATATCTATACCCACTTTTATGATATTTTGTGCAAAGCATCCTACCGGCTGTTATTGGATAAAGATGCGGCGGAAGACGTAGTGCAGGAAGTTCTTCTGGAGTTTTGGAATAAAAGAGAGCAGATAATAATCACTACATCCATTTTGGCTTACCTGAAAAGGTCGGTCTACAACAGGTCTCTCAACTACATTAAATCAAAATCCCGGTTTACGGATGATGAAAATGCATTGTTGACATTTGAAGATGCTGAAGACTCCATTGAGGAAGAAATTTTTGGCAGCGAAATGCAGCAAAAACTCGACAAAGTGATGGAAAATTTGCCCGAAAAATGCAAATATGCATTTGCTTTGAGCAGATATGAGCATAAAACCTACCAGGAAATAGCCGATATAATGGATATATCGGTGAAAACAGTGGAAAATCAAATATCTAAAGCATTGAAAATACTGCGTAACTCGTTGTTGGTCAATACTTAGAATTAAATTATAAAAAAAACTAATATATGGATAGGGGGAGTAGCCGCTTTTGTTTGTCTTACTCTTAGCCAGGAAAACTTAGTTTAACATGAGTAAAGAAAACATAAGCATTTGGGTGCATAAACAGCTGACAGGTCAGTTGAGTGCAGCAGAGCAGGAGGAGCTTGATAAAGCCCTCTCGGCTGATGCTACTCACAGACAGTTGGCGCGCGATGTGCAGGCTGTATGGGAGAAGACAGAAGCAGTTGGAGATGATGTCCAGTTTGATGCCGGTAAGGCTTATCAGCGATTTAAAGCGAGTATAGCTGCACAGTCAGAAAAACAGTCAGGTGCAGCACCCTTGACAAAGTCCATTCAGTCTTCCGGAGGTGCCAGAAGGGTATTTCTCCGATACGCTACAGCTGCGGCAGCTGTATTGGTGATGGGGTTTTTTGCCATGAAGTTTTTCAATTCATCCAACTCACTCACCATAGAAAGTGGAAGTACAGCAATGGTAGCCGGTTTGCCTGATGGATCTCAGGTCAGAATGGCGGCTCATTCATCCATAAAGTACAATACAGAAAAATTTGCTACGGACCGCAAAGTGCAGCTCACGGGTAGTGCCATTTTTGAAGTTCAGAAAACAGGAAGCTCATTTGAGGTGAGTGCAGACAATATGAAGGTGAGTGTTTTGGGAACTACCTTTTTGGTAAAAAATGAAGGTAAGTCCAAAGAAGTAAAAGTATTGGAAGGTAAAGTCGTCGTACAAACCAATCCGGCAGATAGAGTAGAAATTACAGACAAGCAGGGGGTTGTTATTGAAAATGGAGTATTGAGTAAGATCGATGAGATCAATTTCAGTGATTTATCCTGGTCTGATCCTGAAATGGTGTACAACAATGAACCACTTTCAAGGGTAATTTCTGATATTGAGTCAAAGTTTGGTGTGAAAATTTCCGCTAAGGGTAGTGCTGATCTTGAAAAGTGCACATTTACCTCGGGAAGTTTGAAAAACAATACTTTGGAGGAAATTTTAAGCCTGTTGGAGGCTACCTATTCCACCAAAATCTCCAAAAAAAGCCCGGGAGAGTACCAGATATCTGGACTCAGCTGTTCGTGATGCCATAATATCGGCATGAAATTTGTGTTAAGATTGGCATATGTCTTAACACTTGAAGAAAATCTTTAATATATTATTAATTATTTTTGTTGGCTCTGGCTTTGTTTTTGGGCAAGTCAGGGTAGAAGACGTTCGCATTTCTTACCGGTGCCTCAATAAACCATTACCGGTGGTATTGCGCGAGCTTTCCAAGCAAAGCGGCGTCAATATCGTATTTTCAGAATCCAAAATCAAGTCAGATAAAACCGTGTCCATTGGGGCAACCGATGAAAAATTGGTTGATGTCATCAATGTCATTTGTGATCCCTTCAAGCTCACCAGTCAGGTTATAGGCAGCAACATAGCGATTGTGAGCCAAAAATTTGAAGGATTGGGTCAGCAGTTTACCATTTCGGGCTACCTCAGGTCAAAAGAAGATGGAGAGGTATTACCGTATGCAGCTGTATATCTGGTAGACAGATCCACTGGTGTATTTTGCAATGAAGACGGCTTCTATGCTTTAAAACTTAAGCAAGGCAATCATACGGTTGTATATTCCTATGTAGGATACAAAGAAGATACACTTCAGTTTTATCTGGGAAGTGATACTTTGATCAGTCCACGATTGGGTTGTGCCAACCGGCTGGCTGAAGTTATTGTAGAAGAAGACCTCACGAGAAGTACAGAGCGATATGGGGAAACCTACTTCAGTACAGAACGCGTTTCCAATGCCATGATGTTTGCCGGAGAAGCAGACATCCTGAGAGCTGTCAACAGCACAAGTGGTGTCTCAACAGCTTCCGACGGTTTTGGAGGACTCAGTGTGAGAGGAGGCAATTACGACCAAAATCTGATTTTATACGATGGTGTTCCGGTACAGAATACCGGGCATGCATTTGGATTGATTTCCATTTTTAACAGCAGCCTGATTCAGGATTCAAGATTAATAAAAGGAGGCTTTCCTGCCAGATACGGTGGAAGGCTTTCTTCGATTCTGGATATCAAGACCAGAGACGGCAATACACAGGAATACAAAGGAGAAATCAGCCTTAGTACCATAGCCTCCAGGGCTTTGGTAGAAGGACCCATAGTAAAGGATAAGTCTAGCTTCCTTTTTTCTTTCCGCAGAACATTTGCTGATCCCTGGATCAAGGAATTGTCGAGGTATATTGTAGAAAGCTCCGATGGAGAAGGGGAGACGTCATACCATTTTGTAGACTTCAATGGAAAACTGAGTTTCCGATTGGGCAAAAGACATCAGTTGAGTCTGTCTTATTATCAAGGCGGCGATCAGCTGGAAAGCGTTGTAAACAGAGACAAAATTTCATTGGGTATCCGGTACAATTCAGCCGATCTCAACGATCAGCAATGGGGCAACAAACTGGCTTCCCTTCATTTCAATTCTCAGTTGAGTAAGAATGCCTTTAGCAGATTGATTATTTATTCCAGCAATTGGGAAAGCAGTGCTTTCGCGTTTGACCGCAATGCAGTAGACAGCATGCAAGCCGTTGAAGACATTTATACCGCAGATTTAAAGACATCAGATCTTAAAATGTTGGGCGCGAAATGGGATTTTGATATCCAGATCAACAGAAACAACCTTTTCAGAATTGGTGCAGGATATGTAAAAAATACCTTTACACCCGGCTTCCTTTCCGTATCCAATGTGAGCAATGGCTCACTATACCCTGAAGTTTACACCCGAAGTGATGCCTTCGATGCCTTAAAGCGTCAGGCCTATGAAAGTGCTGAAATAACAGCATATGCAGAAAATGAAATTAATGCAGGTCAGAATGTGATCATCAATGTGGGAGTTCACGCATCGCAGTTTACTTACGGGGGAAAAAATTACACTTCCGCTCAGCCCCGTTTCTCGATGAACATCAATGGTGAGCACACTTGGTTTAATGTGTCCGGTGCGATGTTAAGACAGTATACCCAGGCTTTGTCAGACAATGGTTTGGGTTTTCCATCTGATCAATGGATAACATCCACCCAGTATATTTTGCCTGCAGATGGCTTCAACAGCAACGCGACGCTTGGATTTATGCTCGGTAAAGCTGCCAGCCTTAGCGTAGGTGCTTATTATAAGACCATGAAAAACATCATTTCATTGGGAGAAGGCGCACCTTTGAGTATTGCACTGGGCGAGGAATGGCAAAAAGCAATTCCCAGAGGCAAAGGAACCTCTTATGGACTTGAGTCAACTTTCCAATGGTCTCATCCCAATGCGCAGTTTGAATTCAATGCCACATACGGCAAAGCAACCCGTTTGTTTGATGACCTCAACAACGGAGTAGAATACCTGTATAAATACGACAGAACCTGGATGACCAATACCAGCCTGACCCTGAAAACAGGTGCGAGGTCAACCATGAACATATTTTTTACCTACCAGAAAGGCAGCAATGTGAGCGCCCCCACAGGAGGTATTATTGAAAGAGTGGAAAATGGACAGAAGTATATCTATCCCATTTTCGAAGGCAAAAACAATTTTAGATTTCCGGATTTCATTCGTTTGGACGTAGGTTTTACCTTCCATGGCAAGACGAAACTGGGAAAACACAAAATATTTGCCGGTATTTACAATGTTTTAAATAGAAAAAATCCTGTTTATCTCGATATTTCAAGGAATAATTTCGATTTAAACGTATTTGAAGTAAGCAAAGTGAGTATTTTCCCCGTATTACCCTCACTTTCATATACCTTAGTGATCGGAAAATGATGAAAGAGCGCAAAAATATTGGTCAAACAACTCAGGCATTTTGTAAAAAAAATGTCATATTTGCTTGCTCTATGAGTAAGCATTGTAAGTTTGCCATATTCCTCATGACCCTCACGATGCTGTGGTCGTGTTCAGAACCCTTGCCCCTCGAGATCAATGAGGAGGCTCAATGGCTATTGGAATGTGAACTTTCTCCTACCAAAAGAATAGAAGCCAGACTGGTAAGCCTGGGAAATTTCAATGATGTTGAATCAGGAGACATTATTGAAAATGCAATCATCGATTTAGGAACCAATACTGATTTGGCATTCCGATTCCAGTATGATTCCCGGAATAAAATATACTACATTCCTTTGGAATCCTACAAGGTTAATCCTTCCATCCCGTACACCATCAAGGCCTATAGATTTGCAGGAGATCCCAATCCGCTGGAAGCAAAAACAACCATACCTGCTGGTCAGAAATTGGTAGTCATGTCACAGCCCAAAGCTACGGATGCCACCATCAATGGAACAAAACGAAAAACCATCAATTTGAAGCTGGCACTGCCCAATGTAGAAAAGGAACAGGGCTTTTTCAGGTTGTTTGCTTACAGAAAGGTTTTCAACAAAGTAGACAACAACGGTCAGATCGTTTATACCCCAACCGGTAAAACTGAAATGTTGGAATTTGGAGGTAACAATGAAAACCCGTTGGCATTCCATCAGTCGGCCATCGATGGCTCCGTTCTGTTTGATGTCAACAGGGTAAATAAACAGAATTTTGAAGTGTTATTCAACACTGCCGGTGCCATTGGTGCAGACGATCATTTTGAAAATATATTCTACACCCTGGAAGCGCTTTCTGAATCATCCTACCGATACAATTTATCCAAGAGCAGACAAATCAAAGCAGAGTTATACGGAAATTCTGACCCGGTAATCAATTATAGAAATATGGCGAATGGTTACGGATATCTGGGAGGTTGTTATCCCGTTTCTGACAGCATTGCTATTCAGTAAGCCCATACTTTTTCATTCTTTTTCGTTTACAGCACATTTGATCTGTGGAAATCCAAATCAGGCTATGAATGCAGATCAGCTTGTTTGTCCGATCAAAAAGATGGCCGGTATTTTTTGAAGATCCGGAGCTTCTGATTTTTTCCAGCTGCCTACCGTTCGTGTTTTTACTACAACTTCAGGTCCTCCCAAATTAGCAGCCATGCACAGCAGGGTTTTGTCTGAAAAAGCAGACAGCATGCCCTCCCATATAAAATGATTACGATAGGGCGTTTCCATGAATATCTGGGTATATCCCGTTTTGACCATGGCTTGCTCCAAAAGTTTTAACCTGCTCACCAGGGCATCCTTTTTATTGGGCAGGTAACCGTGGAAGGTAAATTGTTGTCCGTTGAAGCCGGAAGCGATCAAAGCTAGGAGAATGGAGCTGGGGCCCGTCAAAGGCACTACGTCAATACCTGCTATATGGCAAGCTGCCACCATCTTATGACCGGGGTCGGCAATACAGGGATTGCCTGCCTCTGACATCACTCCGATACTTCTACCTTTCTTTAACAAGTCAATATAAGGCAATGTATCGAAGGCATCTGTCATCTCGTCAACTGTCAAATCGGCCTGCACACATTGGGGGTGCAGCAGCTTGATAAACTTTCTGGCTGTCTTACTCCTTTCAGCCAGAAAATAGTCAATAGCCTTAATGACCTGAAGGGTGGATTCCGGAATGGTATCGGCACCTTCGTCGTGAATGGGTACCGGAATGAGATAAAGTTTGCCTGCTTGCATACAAGTATAAAATAAAAGGAGACGTTTTTAAACCGCCTCCTTTTACATGCTTATTTTTTTAATTGGGCATAGTTTTGATAAAAATGAGGAATGGTCTCTATGCCTTTGTAATAGTTGAATAAACCGTAATGTTCGTTGGGTGAATGGATCACATCCGAATCCAGTCCAAAGCCCATCAAAACGGTTTTCACTTTGAGTACTTTTTCAAACAAAGCTACGATGGGAATACTGCCTCCGCTTCTGACAGGTATGGGGTCTTTGCCAAAACTTGCTTTCATAGCCATGGCAGCCGCCTGGTATTCCGGTGTATTGGTTGGGGTTACGGCAGCTTCTCCTCCATGGTGCGGTTTTACTTTTACCGTGACACATTTGGGGGCAATGCTGTTGAAGTGTTTGGTGAAAAGCTTGGTAATTTTATCGCTTTTTTGATTGGGCACCAGCCTCATGCTAATTTTGGCAAAAGCTTTGGAGGGCAGCACGGTTTTGGCTCCTTCTCCTATGTAACCTCCCCACATACCGTTTATTTCTAAGGTAGGTCTGATGGATGTTTGTTCGATAACAGTATAGCCCTTCTCTCCTTTGGTATCTTTAATACCCAGGTCCTTCATATAGGCATTGAGGTTGAATGGAGCCTTGTTCATGGCCGTCCTTTCGGCTTTGCTCACGACCTCTACGTCGTCGTAAAAGCCGGGTATAGCAATTTTGCCATTTTTGTCTTTCAGCGAAGAAAGCATATCGCTCAATACTTGCAGCGGATTGGCTACGGCTCCTCCATAAACCCCTGAATGAAGATCCCTGTTGGCACCGGTCACCTCTACTTCCAGGTAGGATAGTCCCCTCAGGCCTACACAAATAGATGGTGTTTTATTGTCGATAATAGTAGTGTCAGAAACCAGAATTACATCGCATGCCAGTAGCTTTTTATTGGCCTCGCAAAAACCACCGAGGTGTTTGCTGCCTATTTCCTCTTCTCCTTCAATCATAAATTTTACGTTACAGGGTAATGTTTTGGTAGCCACCATGGCCTCGAAGGCTTTGATGTGCATGTAAACCTGGCCTTTGTCGTCGCATGATCCTCTGGCAAAAATGGCGCCTTGCGGATGAATCTTGGTTTTCTTGATAACGGGTTCGAACGGAGGACTATCCCACAATTCCAATGGATCCGGTGGTTGTACATCATAATGTCCATATACCATAACGGTGGGTTTGGATTTGTCAATGGTGTGTTCACCATAAACCACGGGGTGACCATCTGTAGGATAAATTTTCACCGTTTTGCATCCTGCTTTTTTGAGAGATGCCGCTATAAATTCAGCTGTTTTTTTACAGTCGCCTTTGTATTTTGGGTCGGCACTTATGGAAGGAATGCGCAGCAATTCAAACAATTCATCGATGTATCGCTGTTTGTTCTCTTGCATATAAGCTTGTAATGTTTGCATATGTCAACGCTTGGTTAGTGAAGTTCAAAATTAAGGGTAATGCATCAATTCTCCATCAATATTACCTGGATATTTAAGCACATAAAAAAAGGGCCGAAGCCCTTTCTGGTTTATTCTTTGATGCCAACAAGATCGAAGATAAAAGCATATTCCATGGCAGTTTCCCGGAATCGTTTAAAACGACCGGAAGCACCGCCATGACCAGTATCCATGTTGCAATACATCAGCAGTGGATTTTTATCGGTTTTGGTGGCTCTCAACTTTGCTACCCATTTGGCCGGTTCCCAATATTGCACCTGACTGTCCCAATAGCCGGTTGTGACCAACAGGGCCGGATAAGCCTGTGCCGTTACATTGTCGTAAGGAGAATACGATTTCATATAATCGTAATAGTCTTTTTGATTGGGGTTGCCCCATTCGTCGTATTCTCCGGTAGTTAGCGGAATGCTTTCATCCAGCATAGTGGTGACAACATCAACAAATGGCACCTGGGCGATCATGCCTTTAAAGAGCTGGGGTGCCATATTGGCTACTGCTCCCATTAACAAACCTCCGGCACTTCCGCCTTGTGCAAATAGGGCATCGGTATTTGTATATTTCTGATCCACCAGGTATTGAGCACAAGCTATGTAATCGGTAAAGGTGTTCTTTTTGTTGAAAAATTTTCCTTCTTCGTACCAGTAACGCCCCATTTCTTCACCACCCCTGATATGAGCAATGGCAAAGGCGAAGCCCCGGTCGAGCAGAGAAAGTCTGACAGAACTGAAGTAGGGGTCCATGCTGGCGCCATAAGATCCATAAGCGTAAAGCAGTAATGGTGCCTTGCCGTCTTTTTTGAACCCCTTTTTGTACACCATGGACACCGGAATTTCTCTTCCATCTTTAGCTTTTACAAAGAATCGTTCATCCTCGTAGTCATCGGCATTGAACTTGCCAACCACTTCTTGTTGTTTGAGTTGGGTAAGTGTCTTTTTACCCATATCGTAATCGTACGTAGTATTTGGGGTGGTCATGGAGGTAAAGTTGACCCTAAGCAATTCCGTATCAAAATCAGGATTGACACTTACACTGGCAGTAAAGGCTTTTTGGCTAAAATCGATATAATGGTCTTTGCCCTGCCATGGCATAACTCTCAGCTGTGTAATGCCTCTAACTCTTTCAGAAAGCACAAAATAATTTTTAAATATTTCCATGCCTTCAACCAGGACATCATCCCGGTGTGCCACAAAGTCCGTCCAGTTTTCTTTGCCCGTTTTATCAATGGGGCAAGTCATGATTTTGAAGTTCTTGGCTTTGTCCTTGTTGGTGCGGATGTACCATTTGTCATTGTAATGTTCAATGCTGTGTTCCAGTTCTCTTTCTCTGGGCTGAAATACCTTGAACTCATCGGTGGGCTTGGTGGCATCTACATATCTGAATTCCTGGGAAAGGGTGGCCCATGAACCAATGATGATGTACTTTTCAGATTTTGTTTTATAAACAAAGGTGCCAAAAGTTTCATCTTTTTCGTGGAAGACGGTTTTGTCTGCACTTACCGGAGTGCCCAGGGTATGGCGCATGATTTTGTATGATCTCAACGCGGCATCCTTGATTTCGTAGAAGAGGGTCTTGCTATCGGCAGCCCAAACGGCAGATCCGTTGGTATTAGGGATCTCGTCAGCCAGGTACTTACCGGTAGTGAGATCCAAAAACCGAAGGGTGTACTGCCTCCTGCTCACCAGATCTTCTCCGATGGCGATGATTTTATTGTCGGGACTCACATTGTAACCGGACGCTGCATAATACTTTTGGTCTTTAGCCCTTTCGTTTTCATCCACGATGATTTCCTCCGGGGAATCCAGGCTGCCTTTTTTTCTGGACTTGATGGCGTAGTCTTTGCCCTCTTCAAAGCGGGTGATGTAGTAGTAGCCATTGTACTTATAGGGTACCGACATGTCGGTTTGTTTGATGCGGCCTACGATCTCATTGTACAGTTTTTCCTGAAAATCTTTGGTGTGTGACATTACCGTATCTCTGTAGGTATTTTCAGCTTCCAGGTAGGCAAGCACATCTTTGGTTTGTTGGTCAGGATTGGCAGCATTTTTTTGTTCATCGGTTAGCTTCATCCAATAGTAGGGATCCAATCGCTTATCACCATGTTTTTCCAATAAGGTGTCGTGTCGGGGAGCCACTGGTGCTGCAAGGGACGCAGCTTTTGCGTACATTTCACTTTTTATTTCCATCTCTTTATTTTCGTTGCATGCTAATAAAAGGAGTGCAAAAAAACACAATAAACAGGAATTTCTCATCACCATCATTTTTTTATTATTAAATAGTTTGTCCTTCCAAGGTAAGCAGAAAAATTCACTGTACCTAAATACATTTACTTGTTACCATCTTCGTGTTCCCTTACTTTGATATTAGCCCCCGCTTTTTTTTGATCCGGTTCCTTTTCCGGGGCAGAGGAACCGTTATTCATATCAATTTGGGTTAAGTCCGGTTGACCTGCATTGACCCAGGCTGTGTACCAGGCTGATCCAATGGCCTGAATGGCATTTCTCATTCTTTCTTCTACCATGCCTCTCATTTGGTCATGATAGGCGCGTGCATATTCTCTGCATTGAATTCGCACGGTTTGCCCCAGTCTTTCATCATAACAAAATTGATTGTCTTTGGGAAATGTTTCACTGAGCCATTTTTCGCCTTCCAAAACGGCCGGTAATAACTGGTGGCTATCGTAAACAATTTTCCAGAAAAAAGACTGTGGGTCTTTTATGTAATCTGCTTTGCCGGCAAAAAAGTCGTATTCCTCATCCGCAAATAGTTCGGGAAGCCGGGATTCCCAAAAGGCATGGATGCCGTATTGACCGGTGAGCTGTCCATTGTAATTTTTAGTGGTATGTAGCGGTACATGGGCATCACCAATGTAATGTCCTATTTCAGCAGAGTATTGAAGTATGCGGTCTTTGTTTTTATCGGCAAATGCCCTGCTGAGTTTTTCTAAAGCAATGGGCAGGTAATAGGGAAGGATACCATGCGCTGACAACGTGTCTTTCCAAAAGCAAAGGGCGCCTTGAAGCGGGAGTTTAAGGTATTTACTTATCGTATCCGGTGCGCATTGCCACTCATCATTGAAGTATTGGGGGAGGATGTTTTTACGAAAAAAACGATGGTAGTCGGACACAGAAATACAGTGGCCACCAGGATGGATACAAAATGTATCTGCGTTTGCTTTTTGAAAATGAAAGACAAGGGTATCTCCGGTTTCGGTAATCAGGTGCAGCTGAGAATGGAGGGCCAGCGCACTGTTCCAGTCTCTGGGTAGGTTGGGGTGGGGAGGCACGCCCCATTGGTCAAGGTCAATGTAATGTCTGATGGCTTCAAAAGGGGTGGCATACCTGCGTTTGTCGGGATCAACGGCGTGTTCTTCGAGGTATTCGAGGTTGTTTTTATAGAGCGGCAGCATTTCTTCGGGCAGGGTAAAAATGGCCATTTTGTTGATCTTTCGATGGCCGAAAAAGCCCCATTCTAAAGTTTGTGTGCGAAGCTGGGGATAGCATACAGCCATCCAGAGCCAAAAGGCCCATGAGAAGTGTTTCATAGCGTGTGGGTTTAATTTTTTATTAGTGTTCGAGGTAGTTTAAGTCTTTGGAAAACGTTTCTTCAATTAAAATCGCTGCTATCAGTGAGATGGTGAATACTACTCCGCCGGTTATCATAGCAGCATTGGTAAAAGAATAACTTTCCTGAAGACTTTTAAAGAGGATGGTAATTAAAGGAAGTGCACCCCTCACCATATTGGGCACCGTGGTGGCGGCAGTTGCCCTGAGGTTAGTGCCAAAGCTTTCAGCGGCAATGGTCACAAAAATTGCCCAAAATCCGGTGCTGAATCCCAGGGCAGCGCATACCCAGTACATGGTTGTATTGGTAGCAGCATCGAGGTTGAAAAAGGCGATAAAAGAAAGTACCGAGAGTCCGTAAAAAATAAAGAGTGCTTTTTTTCGACTTCTTAAATATTGGCTCAGCAAGCCAATGGCAATATCTCCGGCAGCAATGGCGGCATAGGCGAGCATAATGGCTTTGTCTGATTCTACCTTGCCAACAACATTCATATTGACGGCAAATTTATTGCTCAGGTTCACCAGGATGCCGATTACATACCAGGTAGGCAGGCCGATCAGGATGCAAAGCAGGTATTTTTTAAAACGATGAAATTGGGTGAAAAACATAAAGAAGTTTCCTTTCTGAACATCGAGGTCTTTCATAGAATGAAACATACCGCTTTCTAAAACCGACACGCGGAGTAAAAGCAAAAGCAAGCCCAGACCTCCTCCCAGAAAGTAACAAGTTCTCCAATCGAGGTGTCTGGAAATAAAATAGGCTACCACACAGCCCGTAAGTCCCACACCGGCCACCAGGCTGGTGCCGATGCCTCTTTTTTCTTTTGAGAGGAGTTCACTCACCAGGGTAATACCAGCCCCCAATTCTCCGGCAAGTCCAATGCCGGTGACAAATCGCAAAATATTGTATTGCTCTACAGTGTCTACAAAACCATTGGCAATGTTGCCGAGGCTGTAGATGAGGATGGAACCGAACAAAACCTTCATTCTTCCGATACGATCTCCCATCACTCCCCAGATAATACCTCCGATCATGAGGCCCAGCATTTGATAATTGAGGATGCTGAGTTTATAGGAATTGATAACGTCGCCGGTCACCCCCAAATCTGTCAGCGACTTTTCTCCCACCAGTGTAAAAAGCAGGAGGTCGTAGATATCGACAAAATAACCAAGGGCTCCTACCAAAACGGGTAAGGATAAAATACCGACGTGCGATTTATCATTCATGGTGCTTTGATTTCCTTGCTTTAAACACTTTGATGATTACGGGCAAGGTGGTAACAAATACGATGCCCAGTACGATGATTTCCAGGTGTTGGGTTAGGTCGAACTGATAGCGACTCAAAAAGAATTTGTGGAGGTAATGACCGGCTCCAATCATGGAAAAGGACCAGGCAATACAACCAACGATATTGTACCACATAAATTTGGCATAGTCCATTTTTACGATGCCGGCTACAATGGGAGCAAAAGTGCGGACAAAAGGTACAAAACGGGCTACTATGATGGTAAATCCTCCATTTTCTTCATAAAAATCACTGGCCTGTCTTAGGTATTTTTGTTTAAAGAAAAAACTGTCTTTTCGTTTGTACAAGGCCGGACCGCTCTTTTTACCAAACCAATATCCCACGATGTTTCCCAAAATACCGCTGATGGTAACCAGGATTACGATCATTAATAGATTCATAAAATCGTTGTTCCAGTCGTATAGCCATTGTGCCAGCTTGTTGCTGTAAATACCGGCTACAAAAAGCAAAGAATCTCCCGGTAAAAAGAAACCGGCAAAAAGACCTGTTTCGGCAAATACAACAAAAAGAAGTAAAAAGAGGCCGCCATTGTTGATGTACCATTGGGGTTGTAAAAGATCGGTCCAGTGCAGGGACATACGTTTGATTTTTTATTAAATAATATTATTCTTCGTAAGCGAGGGCTTTTTGATCATCGAACTCACCTTCCCACCTGGAGATAACGCAGGACGCCAGGGTATTGCCAATCACATTGACAGAAGTACGGGCCATATCCATCAATTCATCGATGCCATAGATGGCCATGATGGGCCACAAGGGCAAATTAAAGGTAGTGGCCGTTGCAATCAGGATGACCAGCGATGCTCTGGGCACTGCGGCAACCCCTTTGCTGGTAAGCATGAGCGATAAGCCCACCATAAATTGTTCTCCAAAGCCCCAGTGGTAGCCAGCCGCCTGCGCTACGAAAATGGAGGCCAGCGACAAGTATAGCGTTGTGCCATCCAGGTTGAAGGTGTAGCCTGTGGGAATTACAAAAGAAACAATGTGTCTGGGCACACCAAATTTTTCCATATTCTCCAATGCCGTTGGCAGCGCTGAATCAGAGCTGGTGGTAGCAAAAGCTATAGAAACAGGTTCCTTGATGGCTTTGATAAATTTTTTGATGGGAATCTTGATGAACAATGCAATGGGCAGAAGGACCAATAGGATAAAGGCAATCAGCGCCATATACAATGTACAGAGCAGCAAAAATAAATTTTTGAGGATATCCACACCCAGGTGGCCGACCGTTACAGCGATGGCAGCACCTACGCCAAAAGGAGCAAAGTACATGATGAGATTGGTAAACTTAAACATGGTTTCTGCCATGCTTTCCGTGAATTCGAGCATGGGTCTCTTCTTGGTTTCAGAGAGCATGGCCAGGGCAATGCCAAAAAGAACACTGAAGACTACGATCGGCAAAACATTGCCTTCGTAAACAGATTTAATAATGTTTTCCGGAAAAATATCGATGATGTGATCCTGCCACGTTTTAATTTTCGTTTCCGGCAATTCTTTTAATAAGGCTTCCGGAACTTTGATGCCTAATCCGGCCTGGGTGAGGTTAATAAAAAACAAGCCAATCAAAAGTGCGAGGGTAGTCACTACCTCGAAATAAAGGATAGATTTCCATCCCATTCTTCCAACTTGTTTGAGGTTGGCATGACCGGCAATACCTACCACCAAGGTAGCAAAAAGCAGCGGTGCCACGATGGTTTTCACCATGCGCAGGAATATTTTACTCAGAAACTGAAGATTCTGCGAAAAGTCAGGAAAGTCAATGCCTATGGCAATGCCTATGACCATAGCTACCAGGATCCACGTGGTGAGAGACCTTTTGTGATACGCATAAATGGATAAAACGCCCGTAAAAAACCAGCGGGAAGCCATCAAAACGCCGGGATTGAGGGGGCTAACATATTCATGGACAATGTGTAGTGCAGCTGTAATGGTCAGAAACACCAACGTAAAAAGTGTCCATCTTTGTTTTGGCATAAGCTTAGGTTTAAGTTGGCCAAAACTAATCAAATTATGATAAAGTTGGTAACCGACTTTGCTGACTTAACAAGGCCTGGGGCATGTGTTAGTGCAACGCTTTAAATCTTTTGCCCGAATGTAAATTGAACGTTAATATGCAAAATAATATTTGGTAATTATTGGTATTTTGTAGTGCGTTCCTTATTTGTGAGATTTAAATTGCAGAAATACGAATTATAATTTTGAGCATCTAATTTATCCTTGCTTTTAAGATGTATTTAACGTTGGTGCTTACAATTGACCGGGAATATAAAATTGATTATTCAACCAGCATTCCACTGCAAATTCGCTGGCATCGAAATGGGGTTTTGGGATGTCGGGAGGAAAGCACCAAAACCAGGATTCGCATTTTAGAGGTTCCATGACCTGTAATTCACCTTCAAAATCGGTAGCCAGCAAGATAACGGAAACGTAGTGTTTGTTTTCCATTGCGTAAGTTCTGAGGTTATTGGTGACACCGATAACTTTTGGATGAAGCAGCGTTAGTCCTGTCTCTTCCATTACTTCTTTAATGGCAGCTTCTTCAAATGTTTCTCCCAGTTCGAGGTGGCCACCCGGTATGGAATAAAAAGGTGAATGACTGCCTTTTCTTTTTCCCACCAGGATTTCTCCTTTCGAATTTTGAATGATGACACCTATGCCTACTCCGGGTCTTTCCATGCTTATTGATTTAATTCGAGGCAAATATGGCGGATAAATTCCGGTTGGGTGTATATGTAATAGTCGCCATCCAGAAATTGGTAGTTATGATCATTAAGCTGCCTAAACCAGGATGTATCCGGATTGTTGGGATCCAGGGTTCCGAAATACAATTTGAATTCACCTTGCGGGTGATCGGTTTCAAACCGCAATCGGGTTGAAGCAATGGCAATAAATTTCTGGAAATTCAGCCCTTGAAGGGCTGCTTTCCATAGGATCAATCCTCCTATGCTACATCCTATGAAGATCGCTGAGGGATCAGCGTATTTTTTCAATGCTTCCACTGCCCGGTGTATGCCAAAGTCGAGGAATTGCCGGTGTTTAATGCTTTCACTGTGAGAAACGTCGATGCCGGCCAATTCGCAGACATCGATCACTTGTAAGCTTTGCTGAGGTGATAGCACTTGACCAAACAACCCGGCGTAAGTGGCATTTTCTTTGCACAATAAGTCTGTGATCAGGTAGACTTGTTGTGTATGTAGAGTTGATTTCATGGAAAGCACTGCGTTGCTCATGGAAGGTGAATGCAATAAAGGATAAATTTATGCTTTTTCTGCACACCATTTTGTTCGTGTCATCCTGTACACATGACAATGATCTTCTCCGAAAGTTCTTTCCTCCACAAATTCAAAGCCGAGTCGTTGGTAAAACCGGATGGCACTGGTATTGGAAGCAAGCGGGTCAATCCAGACTTCTTTTGTGGTGCTATCATCAAAACAAAAGTCGAGCGCTTGTTTCATCATCTGACTTCCATAACCACGGTTCAAATCCTCGGGCATGCCTATCCAAATGTCTATTGCTTTTAAACCTGGACCGCATGCTCCCCAATAATGGGTTTGCTCAAGCTGAGGGTCAATTATTTGGACAATGCCTACCGGCCTGCCATCTTCTTCTGCCATTAACTGCCAGCGCCAGTCGGGTTCATTGTTAAGCTCATAATCCCAGTCCCAATCGTCATTGGAATCACTATCCATGACATGCGCTTGTTTATCCCAAAGACGTAGTATGGGGGCATCAGTAGGTAGGGCTTTTCTGAGTTGTATCATAGAGGATAAGAATGGATAAGTATTTTGAACTTCAACTTGAAAATAATAGGTACAGATATCGGTTAATTTAGTTTCGTTTTGTGTCCACTTCTTTTTTTCTAAATTTTATTATTTTTTCGATCAATGCCTTGGGCAGTGGCTGGTCGTTGGGAAACTGAATCGCTGCTTTAGAAACCTTTAATCCTTTTAAGTCTTCATTAAAGGTTTGCAAAAACTCCTGTGACCAGGGATTAGACAAGGTAACATGCTGTTTAAAACCGGCATAATAAACCAAAAAATACTTATCAATTTTGAAAGCCGGTATTTGATAACTGATTACCTCCGTAGCTTTGGGGGCCACTTTATGTACAATTTGGCGGATGGTCTCAAGTCTAATCCTTACTTCTTCTGGAAAGGCCAGATGGTATTCGTCAATCGATTGGTAGTCTGTTTTCGCCATGTCAGCAATTTTAGAATAAAAATATAGAATATATGCTATGTTTTAAAATCAAGGTTGAAGATAAGTCAGGTATTTAATTTTTATAGAAGACTTTTCGCTATATTACTCCTGATTATGCAATGGTTGGGGCATACAGTGATGATGAAAATGGTGAAACGAGTAATGGCACTGTTAACATTCATAAAAGGATTAACACTAACTGGATGCCATTTCAAAAAAATACATTTCCATGATCCATTACGGGAAGTAATTTTGGATATTCGGTTGGCTTAGACAATACAACCAAGTGTTTTATATCCGGAGCCCCATATTTTTAAAATGGGAAAGGCTTAGCCTTTTTTGGTAAAATAAAATGGGGCAATACATGCAAAGCATACTTATTGATTTCTTTTTGCATGGGTGGTCGTTTTGCAGGGCTTGTAAATGTCTTTTTAGTTGGTTTGTCGATCAACATTAAACCCAGAACAAATAGTATAAAATAGATTCGTTTCATTTGTTTTAAAACGGGACTTTCCATTTAAAATTATATGTTCATATTAAATTAACCATCGGCTCATATTCGTTTTTAATGAAAATCATTTATTAATTTTAGCAAGAAGAAGCAATTTTTTAATTGGAAAAGATCATTTTATAAGCATTGGCAGCAATAGAATCCTTGCTCCTGATATTTACAATCAACATGCCATGATGAACAGAAAGTAAGTTGCTTTGCCATTCATAATCTTCGCCTTTTCTGAGTTCTTTTTTCAGGATTTGGTGTCCCAGTAAATTAAAAATATTGACGGTGCAATTCTCCGAAAGCTCCGTAATTTCAAATCCCTTGAAAGTTGCATTAAATTTCCATGGCAGCTGTACCGACATGGATGGGGCTTCGGTATTTGTTTGTTTTCTGAGATCAAATTCAAATTGATATAGTGGAAATTCATCGTAGTACTGGCAATATCTGAATTTGTTGATGTCGTTTTGTTGATTTTCATGGAAGAAGGGTTTTTCAAGTCTCAGTTCGATGGTAAGATCGTTGGGAATCAATCCCTGGTTGAGGGGAAGCCATGAATGCCCTTTTTTCAGCAGCGGTATGGCAGTCCATGTTATGCTGCTCAAGGCTACTGCTTTTTTGAAAAAATTGATACTGTCCCACAGGATTTCACTGAGTTGGTGGCATTCATCATAATTTTGTCGGGTTATGTAAATATAGTGTTGGCCACCTTGCCAAACATCGAGGGGTTCTATCGGAAATGAATCAGCCAATATTTCTGAAGTTGGGTTGAATACCATATCTGTCACAATGATAGGATCTTTCAGGTTTGAATTCCATTATCGACTTGCCTTATGACCTGTATTAAGGTTTGTCAATAATGGAATTCTACCTGTCTATTCGCATTTTATTCGATGCATAATTGAGATCTATTGGGGAGCAACATATCCATCATGCATTTTTTCAATCATTTTGGCAAAATGAATTAATCGTTGTTCTGAAAACAGTGGACCCACCAGCTGGACGGCAATAGGTAAGCCCTCATTATTCAGACCTAATGGTATTGTGAGGGCAGGATGGCCGGTGGCATTAAAAAACATAGCATTGTGAAAGTGATCCCAATATTCCATTTTTTTACCATCTACTTCCATGGGTTCATGATTGGGGTTTTTTAAGAATGCGGGTCCTGTGGATACAGGCATGATCAGAAAGTCGTATTGGTTGAAAAAAGACTCCATTGTTTGCTTCAATGCGTCTCTTCTAACCAGTATTTTTTCATATTCTTCCGGATCTGGATCGCCTATTCGATTAATTCCTTCGCTCATGTCTATTTTGAGGTGATTGCCATTTTCAAAATCGTGCTTGATCAGCTGGCGGATGATCCAAGGCTGTTTGGAAAATACCATGTAAGCCATGAGCAACATGTGCATTTGTCGCATTTCCGGTAATTTGGGTGGTTGGATATTTTGGGTTTTCACCCCTGCTTTATTCAATGTGTCTATCAGCTTCCCTAATTTTGCCATGATATCCGGGGATATTAAAATTTTATCATGGCCAAGGTCCAGGGGGCCAAACCAGGCGACCTTATAGGCTGATAAATTTTTGGTTGAGTCAACGGCCAACCACGGATTTTTCTTGTACCACGGTTTGATCAATGCTTTCCAACCCAAATCGATGTCATCTATGGTTCTGGCCATGGGGCCGGCCACTGCCATTCTGTAAAAGTGGTGATTGCCAGTGGTATCTGGGGCTGAACCAAAATGTCTGCCCATGCTTTCTTCTGTCGTTTTAAGACCATAAATGCCGCAATACGCAGAAGGTACTCTTATGCTTCCTCCCATATCACCACCCAAACTCAGTGGACAAAGGGCGGAAGCCACGGCTGCTGCACCTCCCCCAGTACTTCCGCCCGGCGTCCTTTTTGGATCATATGGATTGTGGGCTTCAGGATAAATATCACCTGTGATTTGCATGTCAATAAGCATCCTGGGTACATTGGTTGTGCCCAAAATGATGGCTCCTTCAGCAAGCCACGCGTCTACTATTGCAGCGTTGCGGGGGGCAACGAAGGTCTGGAAGTTTGACGAGTTCCAGGTTGAAGGTTGCCCTTTGACCCAAAACTCTTCTTTGATGCAAACCGGTACACCATGCAACAAGCCGGTAGCTTCTCCTTTTTCAATTTGTTGATCTGCCATTTGAGCTGCTGCCAGGGCTTGTTTTTCGAATAACCACACAAAGGCATTGGTTTTGTAATTGTTGTTTTTGATATAGTTGATGAATTCAGTTGTGATTTCAACAGAAGTGGCTTTGCGACTTTTTATTAAAGCGGCCAGCTCTCCTGCTGATTTATGAATGTACTTTTCTGCGCAGGGCAGTTGTGTGGCCGGTTTTTGAAACAATGCTGTTTGCAGTACCGGTGGCTCGCCTTCAACTTTTGGCATTAAAGACCAGATGTACAAAGCCAAAGCACCACCCAACAAAACCAGAATGCC
>CALJKQ010000014.1 GCA_937973565.1 uncultured Saprospiraceae bacterium
CATCTATTTGCACATTGTGTAAAAACAGAAGCATCGATTGGTCATTGTCCGATAAATTCACAACAATTGCCTTTAAAACATTATATTGGTCAGTTTTTAGCCGATGGTTTTTTTCTAATACCTTAATTCCACCTCTAAGTTGAATTGGATCCAGGATTTTATCTGGTTGAAAATAATGGACACATTTACTTCCAAAATACTCATGCTTGAAATCAGGAGTGATAAAAATTGTATCTGGGGGCTGTAAATAAATATCAGAACTTGTCAAAACACATACCAGTGCCAGGAAATAACGCAATAATGAATATGGTCGCCACCTAGTCAAATCGCCCGTTGCCAACTAACTTAAATTAGAAATTTTTTTAATTGCCTCTAATTTACTATGTACGTGTAGTTTATCATAAATACTCCTGATCTGGGCCCTGACAGTATGGGTAGAAACGAAACGTTCAGCAGCAATTTCCTTATAATTAAGTCCTTTATTCAGTGCTTTTAATACTTCCCATTCTTGTTTTGATAATTTTTCAAGCTCAGAAGTTCTTTTATTGGCTTCGTTAAATGATTCTGCAACCAATCTTGAAATCTGGGGTGACATGGGTGAACCTCCTTCTGCAATGTCGTAAATATCCTGAATAAGTCTGTCAGGATTACCTCCTTTAAGAATGTATCCTTTTGCTCCCGCCCTTAATGCTTCAAACACTTCCTGTGAATCAAAGTGGGTTGTGTACATGACAAAATCAGGTTTATTGCTGTTTTCTGTGCATTTACGGACACAATCAATGCCACTCATACCAGGCAATCCTATATCCATCATCACAATGTCAACATGTAAATCAGGTAATTTTTGAATAAATTCTTCCGCAGAACTACAGGTCTCAACACAAATGATGTCATTTTTAATTTCCAACACATCTTTTGTAAGCAGTCTGATTTCCTCATCATCCTCTACCAAACATATTTTTATCTTATTAACCATGATTTTTGTACTGATTGCTGTCAACAAAGATAATCATATAAGGAGAAGTAAAAAAATAGTTCATTTGTGGTAATCAAAAGTAAACTTATACCTCGATTACAAATGTAAGATTACGAATGTAAGATTATGAATGTAAGATTATGAATTACGTGGATTCCATTTCGAATTAAAGATTTCGAATTACGGACCGCGGTTGTCGGATAGCGGTCAATGGCGAGCCGTTGGCCGTTGCCGGTGAGCGGACAGCGGTGAGCATAACTGAACGGTTTAAGCGCAGCTGAAAAAATTGATCGGCAGATCAATTTAGCGAAGGCACCGCGAGCTAACCTCGCGGCATCTGCAAATCCCATCCGACAGCGGTCCTTACACCGCTAGAGCGGCATAGGGACAAGCCTGTCTAACTGGCGTTAGCCAGGTAGATGAGTGGACAGCGGTGAGCGGTCAACTTATTCATCAGTATCATTCAGCAAAATGCGTTTCAGAACTATGCTGTGACTGGATTCTATTTTGATGTGTTTGATTTGGGTGCCAAATTTAGAAATATCAATATCGTGTTGACTGCCTGTCAGCTTCATCCTCATCAATTCATCACCAAAAGAATTGTAGCAGATCAATAGGCTGGGTTCATCTTCAGAATCGTCAGAAAAGCTGATTTTAAGGCCTTGGTGGCCCGATATATGATAGGGATGGATGGTGACCATTGGGATAGCAGATTAGTAAAAAATATAATGAATACTTTACTTTTTTTGGGGTGGTGGAGGCAAGGTGGTCGGGCTTTCATTGTCCTGATTTTCCTTTATTGGAACTTGCCCATTGGCATTGATATTTTTTATCCCAACTTTGAAAGAAGTGCCAATGGTACCTCCGCAAGGCTCGATCACAGCTGAAAAATTGGAAATGGCCTGCGCTTCAAAACCCGGAGCCAATCGGACATATCCGTCTTGAGCACTGAATCTCACGTTAGATTGAGCTGTACCTAATATGGTAGTGGTAGCTTTTATGGAATCCAAAGCAGACAAGTTATGCCTGTAATTGATCGTTCCTCCCAGGGATTCTTTGTAACTAACACAATTGATGTAACTAAACAAAGGAGAAGTGGCTACCCCTCTGCCAAAAAGATTGGCATATATGTTGTCAAACCCGGGGTTGATATAAAGATCATAAACCTGGGTGATGGGTAAAGAATTATTAAAACTTATCCACTGACTTACATTGTTGGGTCGTACATAAACACCTATATCTGTGCCTACATAAAGGTCTCCGGTGTTTTCGTCTTTTGCAATGCATTGGATACTTACATTGGGCAAACCCGCGGACAAATTGGTCCATGAATTGCCGCCATCGTTACTAATGTATAGTTTTTTATCTGCTATGTTGCCTAATGAGCTGATATAGATCTGCAAGGCATTTGCTTCACTTACATAAATATCAGAAATTACGGAAGGCGAAACCGGAGGGCTGAGAAGATTAAAGTTGGTGCCAAAGTTGGACGTCATCCACAGCTGGTTTGATCCGTTGACCAGGTACCAATAATTGCTATTGGACTTGGCTACCCTGACCATTTTCACGGGATCAGTAAAACCGGTAACAATCCGGGTCCAGTTATTTCCCCTGTTTACACTATAGTACATGTCTCGCTTCATGTAGTACAATTTCATAGGGTCATTTTTATCAATTTGCAGGCATTTACTAAATTCAAAAAATCCACTGTAATAAGCGGAGTCCGGACACATGCAACTAGGACCCGGAACCCGCATGCCTGTTTCTATGCCATTTACTGATTTTCGAAACAACTCCCCATTCTGGATCGTACCGTAAAATATATTTGGATTTGTCTGGTCAACAGCCACCGCTGTACCATCTCCACCAATAAATTCAGTATAACCCGAAGACGTTCTGCGGTGAACACCATTGTCTTGCAGACCCAACATGATGATATTTTCATCCTGCGGACTGCCATCGATGGCATAGGCCTGCGCGATTTCCATGCTGGCTGTTACATCTGTCCATGTTCCTCCTGCAGTATAGGATTCCGTCTGTTTATAAATACCACCATCGGTACAGACATAAATCTCCCCATTGTTTTTTGCTATCATGCTGGCGTCAACGTGAAAGAGCTCAGAACCTGTACTACAATCTTTACTTTTAAGATCCCAACCACCATAATTTTGTTGAACAAAAAAATCAACACCACCAACAATCGCACTTCCCATGGAGGTTGAGCTCACGTAGATTTCTGCGTATTCCCGTCCTCCTCCGCTGGACCAGCAGGTATCTTGTTTTGTACCACACGTTGAACTAATAAGTGTCGGCCAGTTGGTAGTGGCATAGGTAGCTAGGGTTGAATTGTAAATATATGAATTGTAAAGAACTGGATTGTACGGCCAACCGGGTCTTCTTACAGTCAAGACCGCAGCAACCTCATTGGGGGCAGAGGGCGAAACTGCAAGGGTCATGGCCCTGATGCTCTCTATTGAGATTGGATAAGGACCTGATTCATTAAAAGCTCCTGCTGCTATCCACGATGATTCCGATACGCCACCATCGGTACAATAGTAAAAAAAATCAAGGCCAAACTGGGTTATATATACTGTATTGGCATTACCGGGCTTAAACTCAATATCCCAAATACTGCCTTCTTTGATTTTTGTCCATGTGTCTGCTCCGTTGATAGATTTGAATAAACCCAGGTTGGTACATGCATATAATGTATTGGCATCATCCGGTTTCATGGCCATCTTATAGGCTATCAATTCCACATTGTTGGTGGTGATGCTGTCTTGCAATCCTGTGGGAAGCCAGGTAGTGCCGCCATCGGTAGATTTGAATACACCAATGCTGGTATTGGATTGATACGATTTACCTGCGCCGGTCAGGATGTATAACAAGTTGGGATTGGTTGGGTGGACAACAATGGAAGCAATGCCTCCACAAGGCAGATCGTCTGTTAAAGGCACATAAGAACTGCCGCCATTGGTCGTCTTCCATACACCACCTCCGGCAGCACCCACATAATAGATGTTGGGATCAGTTGGGTGAAAAGCCACACATTCCACCCGACCCATACCGGTATTGCTTTGCAAAAGAGGATAAACGGTCCAGTTGCCGTTGAGCACTCCGTATGCATTGCCGGTTTCTTTATCTGCTTGTTGCTGCTTTTGGTATGCCTCAAAATTCAATTTATTGAGGTTCTTTGAAGTAACGCCATTTTCTGCATTGAACTTCAGAATATTCTCCCTTTTCTGTTTTTTGTACGCCTTCCTCCCTGTATATTCCGTCTTCATCCCATCGGTTTGACCCAATAGCCAGGTAGAACACAAGAATAAGATAATCACCCCTACTATTCTCATCTTTTTTCTGCTTTTAGTGCCGCCAATTGCTTTTTCACCTCCTCGTTCTCTTTTTTCAACTCGATCATATACAGGGTTAGTTCTTCAATTTTTTCCATCATTTTTCGCTGCATTTCACCTACTTCGATTCCGGAATGCTGGATTTCGGCAGCTGCCGGAATATTCGGCAGGTGTTTGTACTCCTGGATGTACTGCTCCACTTCCTTCAGCGGTTTTAGCTCGTAATTTTCATGGAAAACATAGTCGGGCCATTGTGCCTGGAGCTGTACCTTTATCTCTTCGCTGATGATCTTGCCTTTGACCCTCAATCGATACCCATCGCCCAGCGCTTCATTGGTGGTGCCTATGAGCACATCTCCATTGTCTGTGATAGACATTCTCTCCAGCAAGGCAGCTTCTGAAGTAGAGGCAAAGGTAAAAAAGCCCAATCGGGCATGCGATGCATCAATTGCTGTTGTCTTTATCAGCGCGTCATACCAGCCATTGGTTTTAAATGCCAGAGCATTTTGGACTCCGGCAACATGGGCGTTGCTGTTTTCCAGCGCAAGTTGGCCGCTGTTGGCTGATTTGAAGTGATGCTGATAGGTACTGCTGGTAATACCGGCGTAAATTTGACCGTTTCCGGTTATCCTTACTTTTTCAGAAAAAGTAACGGCATTCCCTGTGCCAAATTCAAACCTTTCTGAGGAGGAAGGAACATACATCCGAAGCGTACTGCCCGCCATCCCCAAACCATAATGATCGCTGTTGGCACTGCCCCAAAGAGAAATTTTATTGCCCAGGTTATTGTCAAAAGACAGTGGCTTGAGAGGGTCGGCCACATTGATGCCGAGATTACCATTTCTTAAATTAAATACATTCCTCCAGGCAGGAGTGCCTGTAGATCCCCAGATACCCAGGACCGAGTCATTGACCATACCCACAAACCCATCCGGGTTGTTGTCTGATTTATTAAACCACAAACCGGCACTAACCCCATTGTGGCGGAGTCTCATCCTTCCATTTACATCCAGCATATAAGAGGCATTGGGACTGCTGGTACCTATGCCGGTAACTCCCTGCACAATGAGTCCGTTGGCAGGTGCCGCAGTTGAACCGGAATAGCTACTGCCAATGGCCACACCCCCTTCCACATCCAGGGCACTCATGGGATTCTGGGTGCCAAAGCCTACCTTGCCCAGTCCTACGCTCAAAGCAGTATTGACCGAACTGCTTGTGCTGATATATGCTGCAATCCCGCTTGTACTGATCGCTTCGAACGCCCTTCCTGTGCCGTTGGCTTCCGCATGCAGTGCCGGATTGGTATCGCTGTTGGTCGTTGCCCAAATGGCACCCCCGGTTCCCGAGTTTTGAACGGTAAACAAATTGCTTGAACTATTGACTACAGAAGAAAAAGGCAAGGTCAGGGTGGCCGCAACATCTATTAATTTTACAAAGCTTCCACTGCGTTTGATGAAAAGTCCATTTTGATCTGTATTGTATACCAGCATACCATCCGGCGCCGTTCCTTGCAAGGCCAGCATATTCGTATTGGTCAGTCTCGTGAGCAGTAAGCCTTTGCTCGGGTGATTCAATTCCAGGATAGCTGAGCTATTGGGACTTGCCGTACCTATACCCAGGTTACCTCCGGATAGGGCCATCTGAACACCACTGTTGTTGGTAAAGAAATACAAGGGATGATTGGTTTTGGTGCCCAACCATCCTCCCGCAGAAGTGATGTAAGACCCCAGTTGAACCGTGGAGGTAGGATCGGTGTGGATCCAGCCATAATTGGAATAAGGTGTAGTCATGGATAATTTGGACAAGGGGGTATCTGTACCCAGACCTACATTACCCTCGACCAATAAGCCATTGGACGGAGCCGCGGTGGCACCTGCGAATGCAGAACCAATCACTGCCCCACCTTCCACATCTAGTTTGTTTTGTGGTGTAGAGGTACCGAGTCCTACATTGCCTTCTACCAGCAAACCATTGAGGGGGGAGGCATTGGTGCCTGAATAATTTACGCCTATGACTACACCTCCTTCTACATCGAGTCTGCTCATCGGCGTTGAAGTACCAATGCCTACGTTGCCGCTGCTGTTGATGGCCAGCCTTGTATTGAAATTGGTCACAAGGTCAAGGCCCAGTTGATTGGTGGCCGTAGTCCGATTGCTTCGGATCATCACGCCGGAATTGTCGCTGCCAAATTTCAGGGCATTGTCCAGTCCACCGTTATTCTGGCCTGACTGGTCCACCGTGATACCCCCTGCCACTGACAATTTTTGACCTGCATCAAAAACGCCGATACCCACATTGCCGGTATTGAGGGTGTGAATGTTATTGACATTGCCTACATACGGTGTCCATATATTGATACCTTCGGTTATGTGTACCCAGGTAGGAATGGCCGGGTTGAAGCTGGTATTTATATACAATCCGGAAGGCGTAGTATCTGTATTCCGCTGGTAAACCAACAAGCCGTTGGCCGGATTCTGGATGGCCAGTCGTTCGGTTTGTGTCATGTTGGGAATTAACAATCCCTTACTGGAAGATTGGAGGTGCAACAAAGCACTGGGGTCTGGATTATTGGTGCCAATGCCCACCTCCTGGGCATCGACATTTTGAACGATACAAAGCAAAAAAGCAAACAACCAAATTCTATACATCGCTTATTTTTTTTTCAAAAATATAACACCCTTCAAGATGAAGGGAAGGTAATGATTAAAGAACCTTATCAATGATTATTTGGTCTCTTCTGATGAGAATTCGGCCAGGCTTTTATTGGTTCACTTCAATAGTGCCAAAAACTCTGCTTTTTTGCGTCGACTCAATTCTACTTTATCGCCATTGGACATAAGGATAAAATCGCCATCATTTCTAACGATGCTCGATACAAAATTCAGATTGACGAGGTGAGATTGGTGCACCCTGAAAAACCGGTGTTGGACAAGTTGATTTTCGAAGTCTTTGAGCGTTTTGCTCACCATCAATTTGGGCTTGTCTTTGATGTGAAAGATCGAATAATTGCTATCTGCCTCTATGCGAATGATATCGGCAATGGGAATGATGTGCATGCTACCCTGCACCGTAAGGGTTAACTTTGTTTCCATAGCATTGCCTGTCAGCTGTCTTTGTTCCTCCACCCTGGAGATGGCCTCCTGCACATCCATAGGAGATAAGGGCTTGAGCAAGTAATCCACAGCCTTCAGTTTGATGGCAGGAATGGCATATTTTTCATGCGCTGTTGTAAAAATGACGTGAAACGATTTACTGGGAAAATGACGCAAAAAGTCAGTTCCATTGAGAATGGGCATTTCCACATCCAGAAAAAGGATATCTACTTCCAGTTTTTCCAACTCTTCTATAGCTTTCAGCGGGTGCGTATTGGAACCCACAATTTGAAGCCGATTGTCAAATTTTTTGCGGAGCATGGCGCTTAAGCCATCTACTGCATTTTGTTCGTCGTCAAGTATGTAAACCTTTAACAAGTTTTAGTGTCTTTTTATTAATAATTCAATGAATGGGATGCAACGCATTTGTACCGGCATTGCTGTTTTTTACGGTTAGTCACCGAAATAATGAGTCCCGCCAATCTTTCTTTCTGTATTTTCCGAATATCTGATTTCAACATGCTGCAGTAGTCAAAATTAATGAATAATGGGTAAATGTACCAAGACTCTGGTACCCGCTGGATGGCCCAGATCGTCGAATAAATCTACAATGCTTACATCTGCATTTTTTCGGGTAGACTCCATCAGTTTTTGCAATCGTTGAGCCGTTATAGATTGACCCAAAGATTTACTTTCCCGGTTTTGACCCGGGTTAATCCCTCTGCCTACGCCGTTGTCTTCGATGGTAACTTCAAAACTTTGGTCATCCACCAGGTGGAAATCCACTTTCAAAAAGCCATTTTCTTCTTTTTTACCCAGGCCGTGCCAAATGGCATTTTCTATAAAGGGCTGCAGGATCAAAGGCAGGATTTTGACATTTGGGGCATCTATGTTGGGATCGAGGATAATCTGGTATTCAAACTTACCATTGCTGCGCCTGTGCTCCAATTCGATGTAAAGTTTCAATATTTTAAATTCTTCCTCGAGTGAAACATATTCCTTCCTTGAATTTTCAAGAATGGCCCGCATCAATTTGGCAAAACTGGCCAGGTATTCGGCTGCCAGTTCCTCCTTGCTTTCCCAAATGTATTTCTGGATGGAATTGAGGGAATTGAAAATAAAGTGCGGATTCATCTGGCTGCGCAACAATTTTTCATCGAGCTCCGCCATTTTTTTATCTACCTTATTTTTTTCTTCCGCTCTTTTGCGGATGCTATTAATCCTTTTATGGTACCAGGCATAAAGTCCGGCTACCAAAACCAGGGCTGACAATACTTTGAACCACCAGGTTTGCCAAAAGACAGGTTTTACTTCAATGGCAAAATTAGCAGCATTTACACTCTCCACCCCATTGATGTTTTTGGCTTTTATTTTAAAAACGTAGTGTCCGGGGGGCAATTTTGTATAACTTTTGTATCGCGCTTCGCCATAATCACTCCACTCTCTGTCAAACCCCTGCAAAAAGTAAGAAAAAGTCAATTTGGTGGGAGCAACATATTCCAAAGCAGTGTAGGTAAAGGTTATATCTGACTGGTTGTAGGGTAAGATTAAATTTCCGTTCGCTGCTTCTCCATGTTCTTTGCCAAGAGCGGTAATACCGGTGACATACACCGTGGGAACATTGTTGTTTTGTCCTAATTTTTCGGGATCAAAACTGGTATATAAGGATCTGTGTCCTAAGTTCATTTGATCGTTGTAAAAAAACAGGGTCACAGGGTCAGTGGATAAAGTATATACGCCATCATTCTGATCAAATCGCTGCCAGGTCTGATCCCCGGGATTTATTTTATAAAACCCATTGGAAGTAAACACCCACAGCTTACCTTGTTTATCTGGCATCATACTTTTTACCTCTACAAAACCATCTACCAATTTTTCTAACTTACCTGAGCGGTGGTGCAAACAATACAAACCCACGTAAGTGCCAATGTACAGTTTATCACCTATGCTATATAGAGCCCTGATGTTGTTTAGCACCTTGCTATCCACCTGGTCGTATTGCAAGGGCAGTTGCTTGAATTGGTAATTGTTTTTATCAAATACAAACAGTCCCAGTGAGGTGCCCACAAACATCTTTTGTGGATTGAAATCGGCTATGGCATTAAAGTTGTCTTTAAACATATCGTATCCATAACCATCCGGAAAATTGAAAGCCCGATACTTCTCCGAAAATGGATCAAACCTGATGAGGTGTCTTCCTGCCAACCACAACATGCCCTCTTTGTCCTGATAAGAGTCATTGGCATAGGTAGCATTGCCATCCACCCAGGTATCCACAAATGACACCACACCATTTTTTATTTTTGCAAAACCACCATAGCTGCTTATCCACAATACATTGTTTTTATCCTGGTAAATATGGTGAGGCCAGCGCTTTTCATAATTAAAATCCCGGGGCTTGATGAATTCTTTGAAATAATATTTTTTAATTTTTTCAGCCTTCTTATCCCACTCTATCACTCCGGTGCCATTGGCTGTCATCCATACTTTGTTGGGATCATGCGGATCATCTACGATTCCCGAAATCAGGTTATACATATTGATATCCAATTCGGGGATATAATGTTTGGAAAATGATTGAGCCTGGGGATTGACATTGTGCAAACCATTCCACGAGGCTATCCACACCGAGCCATCACGTGACACAAAGAGGTCGGTCAGCCAATTGGATGCAATGCCGTCTAACTGATTGGGGTCGTAAGCCAGGTGTTTGACAAATCGATTTTTCTGCACATCAAACAAACCCAGACCGCGGTGTGAACTTACCCAAACAATATGATCGCCCGTGATTTTGGGTGCAATGCAGGCATCGGTGTAGGTACACTTTTCATAACCTTCAAACTTTTTAATCACGAATCTTCGGTCTTCAGGCGGCAAAGACTCGCCATCAAAGGGCATAAATTCTCCCAGCCATCTGCCCGTGTACAAACGGTTCCGTTTATCATCTTCCAAAACAAACATGAGCCAGTCATTACCTCCGGAGTAGGTTGACTGATCCTCACTGTGTCGATACTTATAAAAGCCGTGTCGCTCTATGGTCATCCACAGCACACCCTTACTATCTTTGTATAACGAGGTGACACTGTGCGACAGCTGTTGAGAAAGTGATGTGTTTTTTACCACCCCGCTCTTTTCTTCAACAAAATACAGGCCATCATCTCGTGAAGCCAAATAAATGCGCCGGGTTTCAGGGTCATAAATTAACTTCTGACAAGCAATGTTTTTCCCCTTGTAGTTATACTTTTGAAACAAGCCCGAGTAGGGATCAAAGCTACAAAATCCATGGTCAAAGGCCAACCACAGTCGATCTTTGCTGTCAATGGCTATGTCCACCAGGTTGTCTGAAGTCAAAGCACCTGACTGGTCGGCTTTTTTATGGTAATTTGTAAAAGAGAAGCCATCAAATCTGCTGAGCCCCCCTTCGGTAGCCAGCCAAAGAAAGCCCTTACTGTCCTGCGCCACCTTGTTGACTTTGTCGTGTGGCAGTCCATCCTTGGCGGTATAGTTTTTGAATTTGAAGTTGTATTCGGAGAAGAGTTGGGCACACAAATGATGTGAATGTGTCATGAACAGACCATACAATATGACCTTTACAACCAAATAATATAGGGAATGGACTCGCATAATGGCTATTGACAAAGATAAGGCCTATATGGTCAATAATTACTACCAAATTCTATTTGGATGGTGCCGATTGCTCACTGCTGTAGGCTCACCGATTACCGCTGTCGGCTGTCCGTTGCCGGTTTTCGGCTATCCACTTTCGGTTGGAGGTCGCTCCCTTTTAGGTTTTCGGCTAACCGCTTTTTGATGACGGTTGTCAGAGAATGTCTGTCGGATTCTGGAAGCTTTAGATTTCATCCCCTTGGACGTTTTGCCGGCATAAGGAGATGATATACAGAGACGGGTATTCGGTTATAGTTTTGTCATCATTTTTGATGGATGTTGCACATCTTACAAAAATGCCGCCAAAACGGATTGTACCGCGCTCCCCACCCACGGCTTTGCCGTGGGTTATCTACATTAAGCGCATTTAGCGCTTGGGGGGGGGGGCGTTTAATGGGATGGTGGCATTTCGGTTGTCGGCTAACCGCTGTCCGCTTGCCGCTGTCCGCTGTCGGATGTCCGCTCACCGCTGTCCGCTAAACGGTGAGCCGTGAGCGGTGAGCCGTAGTCGGTGAGCCGCCCCTACACCGCCATTGCGTCGTAGGGACTGCATAGGGACAAGCCTGTCTATGTGGCGTAAGCCAGGTAGATGATCTGTGAGTCGTAAGCCGCACCTTCAGCGCATGGGAGATTGTCGATAAAATGGATGGTACCATTTTTTTTGTTCACGGTAGAGGTTGGTTGCATGTAGTAATGGCCTTCAGCGAAATAAGAGGAGGGTGCATGAGGATGAGTGGGCACCGATAATAAAATGCAACAGATAATTTTGTATTGCTGGAAACCAGACACAAACCGGAAAATCAAAAACACAAATTATGCTAATCTTGATGATACTCTCGGTATGAAAAAACCTTTTATGCAATCCAGGTTTCTTATGCATACCTGTATGTGATTTTTAGTTCGAATGCCGGCGCCCTCAAAGGCGGGTCCCCCTTCTGTAAATATACCTCTCACCGTGTCAAATGGAAATAAATTACTGAAACCCTTAGTTAATGTTTCCTGTTCTATTTTTTCTTCCATTTTTTGGTGTAGATATTCTATTACAGCACAATCCAACTCGCGAATAATTAAGTCGTGGTATTTGTCTGTTGGCAGGTCTTTGTTTGCAGGCAGGGATTTACCGCTTAACTTTAAATCTGATTTAAGTGATTGGTAATATATGGGAAGTAATTCAATAAATTCTGAATCTGCAAAATCAAGACAATGTTCTAATATATAAATAACTCCCACCACCGAAGGCTTATCAAGGCTTCCTCTTTTTTTCTTATCTTTTGCCCATTGAATAGCCCTTTTATAGTTGTTTTCCCAAACATAAAAACCATTACCTAACCAATCGTAAGATTCTTGACTTTTTCTAACAGAATTTGGATTATTAACCAAACTGTTCCTAACTGACTCGTCACAGCCATGAAAGCCAATGGTTAAATTTGGCCTTTTTCTATAAAGGATCATTTAGCGTTTACAACAATTCGATTAAGGTTGCTGTATTTCTTTGAAAAGTTTCCTTTTTTAGTTAGAATTTTTGCCGACTGTAGGGTTGCCAAGGCTTTGGCTTTATCTTTTTTTTCTGCTTTGATCTCTTTGGCCAGGGAAGTTAAGAGCTTAATTTGATTTGTTTTCATATACGTTTAATTTTTTAAGAATGACAAATATACTGTATTTAAGATTACAACGCAAGGGCATCAGTAGTGGAATTTTGACCAAAAATGGAAATCGGCTGTCGGCTAACCGCTGTCCGCTGTCGGCTAACCGCTGTCTGCTGTCCGCTTGCCGCTGTCCGCTGTCGGCTAACCGCTGTCGGATGTCCGCTTTCCGCTCACCGCTGTCGGATGTCCGCTGTCGGCTAACCGTTGTCGGATGTCCGCTGTCCGCTCACCTAAAACCGCTCACCGCAGTCGGATGTCCGCTCACCGATGTCCGCTAAGCGTAGAGCCGTGAGCGGTTAGCCGTTGTCGGTGAGCCGCCCCTACACCGCTTGGGTGAATGGCGTTTAATAGGATGGTAGCATTTTTTCTGTCCACGGCACAGCTGCGGCTTATGGGTTTTAAGGCCTTCAGCGCTTTAAGATTAGATTGGGGTTTGTGGGGAAGTGTGGTTGCGATATGAGGCTATGGTTTTGTCATCATTTTTGATGGATGTTGCACATCTTTCAAAAATGCCGCCAAAAC
>CALJKQ010000015.1 GCA_937973565.1 uncultured Saprospiraceae bacterium
GCTTCGACAAGCTCAGCATCGTTCGTTAACGCAAATTTGAAATTTGCTAACTCACTAAGGGACACGGCATCAACTAAGCAAATTTGATACACCTAATAACATGATTTCACTCAATAGCTGATGCTTCGACAAGCTCAGCATCGTTCGTTAACGCAAATTTGAAATTTGCTAACTCACGAAGGAACCGTGCAAAACCTTGCACGGCGACAACCAAGATCATCCAGGATTAGTACCATTCCAATGCATTGCCCTTCTATTATTTTGCACTTTCCCCCCAATTTCTCATCTTTACCCAAAATTAACTACCATGCCAGCGTTAAAAGTAATTCGGGAAATGCTGATCCATTCACCTGTTGAAAAAGTCTATCACAATGTATACGATTTGGGAGAATGGGTACAATGGTCGCCGTGGTTAATCATGGACAGAACTACCAAGGTTACTGTTGCTGCGGATAAAAGATCTTATGAATGGGAAAGCAGCCGGATTGGCAGCGGCAATATGAAAGTAGTAGGGCATGAGGAAAACAAATCTGTAAAGTACGACCTCAACTTTTTGAAACCATATAAGTCGCATGCCGATGTGACCATGACGGTTGCGCCAGTAGAAGGAGGCAGCAAGGTGGTATGGTCCATGGACTCCAGCTTACCTTTTTTCTTGTTTTTCATGAAAAAATCAATGGAAGCCTATATCGGCAATGATTTCGAGAGAGGCTTAAAAATGCTGAAAGACTATTGCGAGCAAGGCAGCGTACCTTCGCATCTCAACTATACCGGCTTTGGCTCCTATGCCGGCTGCCAGTATATAGGATTAAAAAGGACTTGCCAAGCCAAAGATGCCTCTCAATTCATGACCGACGATTTCGTGAAACTCATGGCCTATTGTCAAGGCAATGAAAATACCGATGCACGCGCCTGTTTTACCCTCTACCACGAATGGGACCTCATCAAAGGCAAGGTTTCCTACACAGCCGGAGTACCTGTAAAATCCCTGCCATCTCCCCTTCCTGATGGCTATATTTCCGGAAACATTCCAGCCAACAAAACCTACACCTTGCAGCACGTGGGCAGCTACACCCACCTCGGCAATGCCTGGTCTACCTTATATGCCATGATGCGCAACAAGGAATTCAAACTCAAAAAAGGCATCGATGCCTTCGAAACCTATGGCAATAGTCCCAGAGATACCCAACCCAATGAGTTGATCTGTAATATCCATTTTCCGGTGATTTGAGGCCGGGGTCGGAGCCCCTACACCGATGAATCGGTATAGGGACAAGCATCGGGCAACATGACTGAACGTTAGATTTGATTGCCGCAGTCAAATAAATGTGATGGAACCGTGCAAACCCTTACACGGCATCGACTAAGTAAATTTGAAACACCAAACAATATGATTTCACTCAATAACTGATGCTTCGACAAGCTCAGCATCGTTCGTTTATCGCAAATTATAAATTTGCTAACTCACGAACGAAGTGCGTATTGACCTGAGCGCGAAGCGTGTATTGACCTGAGCGCGAAGCGCGTATTGACCTGAGCCGAAGGCGTATTGACCCACCTCCTCCCCAAAAAAATCCAAATTTTTTAACCCTTTGTTAAACTATTAACTTAATGATTATAAATTACTTATACATTATAAATAAAAAAATATAAAAATAATTCCATTCTCAGGCATCGAGAATACCATTTCAGGTATCATTAAAGATACAATTCAAATTTTTCTACTACATAAAAATCTTTAGCACTGAAGCCTCCTCACCCCTTGGAGGCTTTTTCTTTTTCATCAATTATCATCCACCAATCGGTAGCGGAAACCACCGTACCACATTACTCCAAAAACCGGCCCCCAAACCAGACTGGCATCAAAATAATTGCCGTAGGGGTCACCGTTGGCAATGATCGGATTGGGTTGACGGTAGTTAAAGATATTTTCCCCTCCCGCATAAACTTCAAACTTACTGCCAAAGGCCTTGGTCACCTGGGCATTGCTTACCCAATAGGCATCCGACCGGGCAGGTAGCTGGTATAATTCCGGATTGGAAGTTGTGCCCGGTATTCGTTTGGTGCTCTGCCAGGAAATGGTATAGTCAAATCTCCATCCCGACTTGTGTGCATAACCGGCATTGGCAAAGGCGCGATGCGGTGAAATCAAAGGCTTCGCCAGCAGCCTGCCACTATAGGTAGTCTTTACATCATTGTATCGGTAAGCCAATCGGATGTCCAAGCCTTCTATGGGGCTCACATCCACCTGCGTTTGAATACTTCTGGAGTACGACTTCCCTTGCAAATTGTACAACACAAATAGTTGTGGACTGCGATCAAAGTCGGCCACAATCTGGTTTTCGAATTGGGTGAGGTAAAGATCCAGTGAATATTGGATCTTATCGGTAAAATCATGGGTGAGGTTCACACCATAATTCCAGGCTACCTCTGCGTTGAGACCATACGGCTTATTGCTGCCATCCCCTTCAATCACTACTTGTCGGTTGGATGCCAGGACGCCAATGTTTTCTGCAATGACATTGGAAGTACGCTGACCTCTTCCGGCCGATGCCCTAAGCACCGTCCACTGGCTCAATGCCCATCTTGTATGGATCCGTGGGGTAATAAAAAAACCATAACGATTGTGATGGTCTGCTCTCAGGCCCATAACGATGTCGAACTTCTCATTCTTCGAATAAGTATATTCACCAAAAATGCCGGGCACGTATTCTTCCCTTTTGAATACATCGGTGGCCAGGGTCTCCTCCGATACTTCAGCCTGAAAACTGGATCCCATTGTAAGCTTGTGCTCCTTCTGGTTGTTTATAGCCGTTTGGTAAAGCAGGTTGGCATATAACATTTTTTGACTGCCATTGTATGGGCGATTACCAAAATGAGATTCCTGATCGTAATAAATGCCGCCTAACTGAAAACCGATGCTGCGATTTACTTTATTCAAAAAGGCTTTGCCTCTTTTGAGCCATGCTTCATAACGATCGCTCTTGATCTTAGCCTGCCACAGCTGGTAGCCCGGCGGGTGCATGCCTTCGTGGTGGGTAGCATCCTGACCGCTGGTATTGTCGTTGTGGGTTACCTTAAAGCCGAATTGACCCTCATTGCCATTATCTCCATAGTATTTCCAATTGTTGTTGAGCGAAAAACCACCGCCTTTGGGCATATCCAAAAAGCCATCAAAGTTGTTGTCGTGCGCTTGGTTCCTGGTATTGTAATGGAAAAGTACATTGGTATCAAAATGATCGCTCACCGCTGTATTGGCCACCACATTGCCTTCGATCCTGCCTCCGCTACCGTAATAGCCATTGACAAACAATTTTTCAGGATCTTCAGGCTTTTTCAACTCAACATTGATCTGTCCGGCTATGCTTTCAAAGCCATTGAGCACAGAACCCGTACCCAGATTGAGCTGGATGCTCTCAACCCATGGGCCCGGTATAAAGCCCAGTCCATAGATCGACGCCAGTCCCCGTACATCGGGCATATTTTCGCGGGTGATCTGCACATAAGGACCGGCCAGGCCCAACATTTCTATTTGTTTGGTTCCCGTCACCGCATCGGTGTACGAAACATCCACCGCCGGATTCGTTTCAAAACTTTCCGATAAATTGCAACAAGCCGCTTTGGTGAGCTCGCGCTGGCTGATCTTGCGCATCTTGATGGGTGAAATGTAAGACACTTCAATGGAACGTTTTCTTTCCTTGATTTCGATTTCATCGAGCATTACACCCTCCCTCAAAACCACTTCGATGTGGCCTGCCTTTTCAATGCGAATGGTATCACTATTGTATCCCACGTACTGAATAACCAAACTATCGTGCCCAGGCTGCATGGGTATTACAAAACTGCCGTCTGATCTTGAACTGGTCACCGCGGTACCATTGAGCCAGTAGATATTGGCACCGATAATGGCCGTCTTTTTTCCACCCTTTCCTTTTTCATAGATAATACCCACCACTTCATCCACCTTTGAAACCGTAGGTATGGCACTGTCGTTTTCGTGATCGTGGCCTCCGGTTCTATATTCACAGCAGGCTGGTAAGCCGTGGTAAACACTGTCATCAGCTTTCATCTTTTCGGTGTCATGACCCGCCTTGGCTATTGCCTTGTGCAGTTCCATTTCAACAAACAAAGAAGGTTCAACCGTCACATTCAGCATCTTGGTTTCTTCGTTCCATTCGGCTGTGAGCACACCGATGGTCTTGAGTGCCGCTTCTTCTATGCGGTCTTTGCACATGCCACACGATCCTTCCACGTGGGTGCTATAGTTTTGCTGAGCCATGACTGAGTAGCTCAGGCTCATAAAAATTAAGGACAAAATAAATTTCATGCTATTAATTTCCTATCTGAATAAATAATCATCACACCACAAGGCTACAGCCGGGTGATGCTAAAAAATAAAAAATCTTATTCAGATAAAACGCGGAGGCTGAAGTTGGGCCCTGCTGTAATCGTTGCCGTGCATACTATCGATGCCGAAAGAATCTTCCTGGTGAGGATGTATAAGGGTTTGATTTTCCATATGATGCTGCCACAGGGGCAAGTAAACCAGGCTGAGGTGACAGCTTACGCATTTACACATATCACCGCTGCAACTTTGGTGATCATCTTCCTGGGGCGTAGAGAGTTTTGTTTCACAGCTGTGTTTGCTGTGCGAGCAGCAGGTAAAAGTTTTTTTGGGAGCCACTTCTGTTTTGGTATGACTGCCGCAGCACGAGTAGTCACGCAGACCGTACAGGGCAAAAGACTGCACATAAATCAAAAGAGCTAATATGGTATAAAACAACCTCAAGCCGGTGGATTCATTTTATTTTTGATGCTGTCAATCAGATCGTGAGATACGTTGGGACGTTTGATGTTGTTTTTGATGTATTCCCTGAAATTTCTTTCCTTGCGGAAGAGGGAAGAGCATTTGGGGTCCATGTCGACCCGCTGCAGTAATTGATCCTTGTCGTCTTTGCACAATTCATTGTCAAAGTACATGGAAATCTGCTTTCTCAAATCCTGATAATTGCTCATGCTACCATTGGTTTAAAGTTATAGGTGCTATTACATCTCTGGGCATTACTCTTCTTCGTTGTCTTCTTTGCTGCGATAATCCTTATAACCCATTTTCCGCGCGTAGGTTTTCAATTTTTCTTTCAGCATGTTGCGGGCTCTGAACAACCTCGACCTCACTGTACCGATGGGCACATCGATGATCTTGGAAATTTCTTCATAGGTAAATTCTTCAATGTCACAGAGCAGGATGACGGTTCGGAAATCAACCGGCAGAGAATTGAGGGCTATCGTTACCTCGTCTCCCATCCGATCTTTAAAGAGATCTTCCCTCAAATCGGTGAGGGATGATGCCTGCGGGTCTTCACTGTCCTGGTAGGTTACAATGTCTTCATAATCTACCTTGGTCGGTCGTTTGCTCTTCTTGCGATATTCGTTAATATACGCATTTTTCAAGATCTTAAACAACCAAGCCTTGGCATTAGTTCCCTCAACGTACCGATCAATGAATTTATGTGCTTTCAGGTAGGTTTCCTGCACGAGGTCTTCCGCATCCTGATCGTTGTAAGTAAGGTGAAAAGCAAAAGTCTTGAGGGCTTCCAGGTGTGGAAACAATTCCTCATTAAAGATTCTCTGCTCTCTTTCGCTGCTGTGTGATGTTGTTTCCTCCACCGTTACTATTGAAATACAAAGGTAAAAAATAAAAGCGGCCCAATCGCATGAATAAATTATTAATATGTAAGTAATTTATTTCAATACAAATACGCATAAGATAGGCCCCCATGTTGGATAAAACCACCTACCAACACCCTGATTCTGTGTACCTTGGCCCCCGAAAAACACACTTTTTTTCGCGCAATTGCTTGGATAATGCCGGAAATTGCCTTACATTTGCGTCTCTTAAAAAAATATCATTTCATAACATGTTGATAATTAATATCAAAGAAGACGAATCAATCGACAGAGCGCTCAAGAGGTACAAGCGTAAATACCAATTAACTGGTGTAATCAACGAGTTGAGAAGGAGAAAAAACTTCACCAAGCCATCCGTTGAGCGCAGGAATGAAATCTTGAACGCGCAGTACAGATTGCAAAAGTACGGTAGCCAGGACTAGTCCGGGATTTTCCGTGTAAGATAAAAGAGGGGTTGTTCCGATGGGATGACCCCTTTTTTTATTCGGCTAACCGCTGGCCGCTTTCCGCGAACTGCTGTCGGCTAACCGCTGTCGGCTAACTGTTGGCCGTTATCTGCTGGCCGCTAACCGTTGTCCGCCGTCCGTTATAGCGGTATTGTGACATGCGTCTGGCGTCAATGGCGACATAGCGGCATGCGTCTGGCGACGGTTATCCACTATTTTCAGGTTCCTGTTTTCTGGTACCATCTATTTTAAATAAATTAAATTGTGTTAACTTTGAATATACAATATCAGGATTTTTGAGTAAAACAGACAAGACGACAATTAAGATATTAAGTGGCTTATCCGACCATAACCTATCTTTTGATGAAATTGTCAATTTACTTATTGCTCTTGGGTTTTCGTTGAGAGTCAATGGCAGTCACCACATTTTTACAAGAAATGATGTTGAAGAAATATTAAACCTGCAACCTAAAAACGGACAGGCAAAAGCATATCAGGTAAAACAAGTCAGGGAATTGATCATTAAATATGGACTAAATGCAAAATCAAATGAATAACATAAAATACGAAATTATTATTTACTGGAGTGAACAAGATGATGCATTCATCGTGGAAGCCCCTGAACTGGCAGGCTGTAAGGCAGATGGTGAAACTTACGAAGAAGCTATTTCTAATATAAAATTAGTTATTCAAGATTGGATAGAATCCGCTATAATTCTTGGTAGAGAGATTCCCAAGCCAAAAGGCAAATTGATGTATGCTTAAATTGAATAACCATTAGATACTTTCTATGGTTAAGTGTTCTTTAAGTCTATTCAAATTTCAAAATCAGCTACTAATCTATTCCTAAATTCACCAGCTTTGTCTGAGCAAGCCAGTGTATTCGAAAACCGTGGTCCGCTAGCCGCTGTCTGACATCCGTTACAGCGGTATTGCGACATGCGGCTGGCGAGGGTTTTCTATTGTCGGATAGCCGTTGTGGCGGAATAGCGACATGCGGCTGGCGACGGTTATCTGTTGTCGGCTGTCCGTTGTCCGCTGTCGGCTAACCGTTATAGCGGTATTGCGACATGCGGCTGGCGACAATGGCGACATAGCGGCATGCGTCTGGCGACGGGTATGCGTTGTCCGAGAGCCGTTGTGGCGAAATAGCGGCATGCGTCTGGCGACAGTTGCCCGTGGTCTAAATAACAGCAATGGTAAGCAACTCTTTCTTATTTATCATTGCAAAGAGGAATGATATCCAAATGTAAGGGCACCTATTAAAATTCCGTTTAACATACAACCCTCATTTTGAAAACCCGTGGCGACGCAATGTTTTGCGTCGCAACATTTTAACCAATCGGGTATTACTGCTCCATGTTGAGGTGATCTGTATGTAGGGGGACAAAATGGGGAGAAAAGGTAGCCAAATTCTCTACGAAATATTTAGTAACCCTGCTTATAACAAAAGTTATATTGTAAGGTGATGATGTCAAATATACCTTTGTGTTTACACATAATGAAAAGGTATACTCAATACTTTTTAAATGGATTAGGCTAAGAATTCAATTATAAAAGATAAAATATCAACTTATGAAAACCACTCTATTGATTGTATTTCTACTTGGAATGACATTTACATCATTAAAAGCACAACCTTTACACACACCCATCTATTTTAATGATATATCCCTGGTGGGCACCCCTATTCTAAAGATAAAAAGTCTAGACTCCACAATTAGATCAGCAACAATTACCAGCGAAGAATTTATTATAAATTACGAAAATGGTTCGTTTGAGAATTTTAATTTTGACAACAAAATAATTGCTGATTTATGTAATGCAGTAAATTATAAGCTCGCCAATAAGATTCTATTGACAAGTGACTACCCTGATTTGGAGGTAGAATATTTAGAAAATCAGGTGTTACTTTTACCAAAAGATTCTTTAAAAGAAGTTATATACGAAAGAAGCCAGGCTGTTGTCAATATTGATTTTGGAGGCTTATTCTCAATTGCGAATAAAGAATCTCTATTAGCTGATGAAAATTTATTATCTCAGGCAGGATTCAATCTGGACTTAACCATATTTAAAAGGTATAACCTGCATAAAAACTTGGATTTAAGTTTAACACCAAGATTGGGGTTGGCATCCAATATTAATTCACTATCCATAGATACTACTGATTCAGACAATACCCCTAATCAATTAGAATCAGCTATTCAACAAGCAAATAGCGGTGTTCTCAGTTTACATGCTGAATTAATTTTTAATTCATTATTTAAAAATAACGCTGAATTGGGTTTATATGGAGAAACCGGATTGACCTACAATAGACCGGAACCCATCGATATCACGAATAGACAGGTTAAACTATATAAGAATATTGATACAACTTATGTTCTAGCAGGGGACTACTTTGATAAAAATACTTTAGAAAACTTCAAAGTGCTAAGTACCCGTTCATTTCCGCTTGGATATGGCGAAATTGGCCTAACATTTAAATTTATTAAGAATAAAAAAATGTTGGGCTACATGTGCTTTGGTTATGGGACAAGTCCAAATATTCTAAGAGTTGCGCGAACACAATACGTTGGCACAGAGGAGAAATTAGATCCCCAAATTCTTGAATATTCTGTACTTCAGCGCGATTACAACACCTACTTTCGCCCAAAGCTTGGCTTAAAAGTCGGAAATTTAGTTGAGATCAAAGCCGAGGCACTTTTCCCTTTCACCGAAGAAGGAATCGACAGAAATAGCAGACAAAATATTTTCCGCATTTTAATTACTAAGGAATTCCCCATTAAAAATTAAAATAAATTATGCTACATAATCCCAATTCTGGGTTTAAGTTGCACCTTTCCCTATAAAACAAGGGAAAATTAAGCCGGCTCTCCGGAAAAGTAACATGTCGAAAGCGCAAGATGGCAAAGGTATAAGCCTGTCTAACAACCATTAGCCAGGTAAATGAGCGGACAGCAGTGAGCCATTAGCGGACAGCGGTGAGCGGACAGTGGTAAACAGCCTGTCTAATTGGCATTAGCCAGGTAGATGCTCCGATCCCGGTTGCTCCGTTGCCGGTTGCTCCGTCACCAGATGCTCCTTCCCCGGTTACCCGACACCACCATACAACTCCATACACCACTTCCGATAAAGCAAGGGCGATATAGTATCCGGATGGGGTATGGCAGCCGGATCCACATCCGCCGCTTTGATGAAGGCAATCAAATTGCGATAGCTGGTGTAGAGGTGTTTCGACATGCGCTGCTGATTGCGCTTAAGGAAATTTTGGGAAGAGGCCAGCGCGGTCTCATAGATTTGTCTTTCTTGTTTGCGATTCTCAAAGGCCGCAATCAGGTGAAGGCCCTGGGCCAGGTTTTTTTGATTGAAAGTAGGGAAAACGAAGCGGCCGGTATAGAGGTGGATTTCGTGACAGCGATGGTGGTAAAAACAATTCTGTGCCATGGCCAGTGCCTTCGTAGCTGCAGCGTCTTCGGTAGTTACATGATCCATCCACTGGTCAATAAATTTTTCAACCCCCTCGTAATCTGCCACCTGACAGTACTGCATCACCAGATTGTGAAAGACCGTTGCTTGCAAACGATCCTGGGTAAAATAAACGCCGGATCTCATGCCAAAATCGAGTAAATCATGAAAGATTTGTGGGTCTTTGATGAGACCCATACTCCAGAATCTTATCGCCAAACGCTGCATGTACCTGGCAGTAATCATAAACAACCTGGACCCTTTTACCAACCGGTCATTGAACAAGATGTCCTTGAGTTTTAAAAATGAGTTTACATCATTTTTACTCATGGCCTTGATAACAAATTCCATCGTTTCAGTGGTTTCATCGTGTTGGATTCGATCAATGATGTCATCATTTGCTGCAATGGCAGCACGGAAATCATAATTGTTGATATCACCCCAGTTGTACAGTTCCGCATTGATCACCTGCAACTTTGCCTTCATATAATGCCTGAAAGCCGTTGCCATTTCTTCGTATTTTTCATACGGAAGCTGATCGCGGGCAGGGTTGTTACTAAAAAGCTGATCAAACAAAGCAAGCGCCTTCATTCGGGTGCGATGCAAGTCAATCTTGTTTTCCTCGGATATCCCTTTTTCTATTCGGTTGAAAGTTTGATCTGCCAGATGGTACAGTCCATTTTTATTGAGCCAGCGTTGTGCCAGATGATCCAGGGTAAATTCCTCTTCCCGGATGGTTTCCAGTGCCATCCATTCCTCGGCCCAGTTGTACAACAAAGAAAGATAGTTGGCCACCGTCTTTTTGGTCGACTTGGGTAAGATCTTTTCATGGATATAATCCGGCGATTTAAACTCCTCCTTTTTTTTTAACGGAAGCCGCCACATAATCAAAGACCTTAAATATATCTGAACCTGCATACGTTTTGGTCAGCACATGCTTTTTCAGTTCCAGCACTTGTCCCGGCTCCAGATGGTCGAGGAGCACCACAATTTTACTCAACATAGCAAAGTTGGTTTTTCGTGGATTAAAAGTAGTAGTTTTCTTTGATATTCAACATTATATACTCCAAAATAACAAAATCATCAATGGAAAATACAAAAGATGTGCGCATTTCATTTACTCAAAATCAGCCAACTTGCAGCACCATTGAGGCCACGATGCCATGAATGAATTTTTGCCCCAAAAAGAAGAGGCTGTCTTTTACCAGTAAGGCAGCCTCATTTATATAATGAAGCACTTTAAATTGCCGTCCAACGGAACCTAATACTTATTGTGGGCTCACTTCTAAGAGCGACTTCTTCCCAGATCATTCCAACAGAATCAATTCTACTTTAGCTTAAAATATACCGTATATATAAATGTAAACAGATACCAGACCTATTCCATTAAAAATCTGGCAAACAAGAAAAATGCAAAGGGGATTAATGGCAAAAAATGGTATAATAAGATGTGTATTGCCCTCTAATTAATGCGAACAAAAATAATTATAAAATTTTTGTTAACAT
>CALJKQ010000016.1 GCA_937973565.1 uncultured Saprospiraceae bacterium
ATGGTTCTATCATTGAAAGTACCGGTAGCACTCACTTCAACTGGACCATTTTCCTGACGAACATTGTCCAACAAAATAGTCTCCATATCTGCAGGATCTTCAATGGTAGATCTGTTGATAACTACAGATGGAAAGCCTCCAAAACCGGGAAGAGCGGTAAGACCATCATTGTAGTCCTGAACCATCATTGGATCTTCGTTATGCACTGCGATACCAATGAATTCATCCGGATATTTTTCTCTCATCAATTCCATGTTAACTGCACCTCTTGGGCACCAGCCACACCAGGTTCCCGTTGCTTCTTCAACAACCATTTTCAATGGAATGGCTTTGTCCAAACCTCTTACTACCAGCGTGTTGACGTTGTTCTCAAGAACTGAATCAGGCACTCCGTTCACTGAAACCACCTTTGCTGTAATATCGATCTGGGTTGCATCCGCAACACTAACTTTTGTTTTGAATTTGCCAGAGTATGTTTCAAAGAACTTAACATTTAATCCTGTTAACTGGTCAGTATAAGTATCAACACCGTCTGTCCATTCAACTTCCATTTGGTTGATGGTATTTAATCCCGTATTTTTAATGGTATAGCTAATTTCAGCCTCTCCACCTTTCAATACATATTTCTTAACATCTGAAGTCGTCATTGCTGCATCGCGATTCTTAGCATCAAACACCAAAATGTCATCAATTGCCAAAAGAAACTTGTCGTTTGAAATATTTCTGAAAGCCAGGCGGATGGTTTTACCTGCATAATCCTTAAGGCTCACACTTCTGTCTGTAACCTCACCGTTTTCTCCTGCTTTTGAGAACAGCGTCTTTGTGAAATCAGTAGTTGCTGCTCCTGTAACAGAGATTTTTACCTCATAGCTATCCTTAAATTGAGCATCGAGAGACATAGCTTTCCAGGCAAGAACCGTATTTGCAGTGATATCGGTTATTTCAGGTGTAATCATCCAATCGTCTGCTTTACCCACAGGCTCATACCATGAATTGCTGATTGCCCACTGATTTCCATCTATAGTACGGATGTTCCATGCGTCAGTATAGGCGCTTACGTTAGCGTTTGGCGCTTTTTTATCGACATCGATCAGCACCATGTCATTGAAACCATTTTCAAAGTCCTGACTATACTTGATTTGGGCGTTTACCCCAAGTGATGTTCCAACAAGTAATAAGCCCAGTAGAAGTCTTTTCATTTTTTTGTGATTAGAATTAGTTTAAACAAAATTGATTATAATTGCTGCCAAAGATAAAAATAACCATGATTGGGCGGTTGTAAAAATGACAAAATGTTAATTCATGACAAATAAGGACATTGCACTCAGTATAAAGTTGTTAGCTGATTTAATGGAATTGCATGAAGAAAATGCATTCAGAATTAAGTCATACGCCAATGCATACCTGTCGATCCGAAAATTTCCCGGAAATTTAACTGAAAGTTCAGAATCCGACATTTCCTCTTTTCCGGGACTTGGCAAATCAGTTGCACAAAAAATTATTGAGTTGGTTTCCACAGGAACCATTGGGGATCTCGAACAGCTCAAATCCAAAACCCCTCATGGTATAATTGATATGTTGGGCGTAAAAGGACTTGGCCCAAAAAAAGTAAAAATATTATGGAAAGGAGAACTGCAAATAGAAGATACCGCCGAACTTTACCAGGCTTGTCAGGAAAATCGACTTATCAAATTGCCTGGATTTGGAGTAAAAACACAGGAAGACATCAAAGAAAAGCTGCAGTTTCATTTTAGCAGTTTAGGCAAATTTCACCTGGCATCCTTGTATGATTTGGCGTTTGAATTGCTTTTAAAGTTACGACTGCAGCAGCCTGCTCAAAAATTTGAAATCACCGGTGAGGTAAGAAGAAAGTTACCGGTGGTAAAGGGAATCGAAATCCTTTCTACCTGTGAGCCGGAGGCTTGGATTGATGAGATCTTGACGAGGGATGAGACCAAAGCAGGCTATTTTTACAAGGAAATACCTGTTTTTTATAAAGTTGCTGAGGCTGATCTGTTTGAATTTACTTGGTTGGCCGATACCTGTAGTCAGGAATTTGCTGATGAAGCCGGCTGGATAAAGGGTGAATTTACATCGGAAGAAGCAATTTTTGAGTCGGTAAAGCTACCCTATCTGGTTCCTGAATTCAGGGAAACAGCTACCATAGTCAGAGCCATTAGGGATGGAAAAAAATTCCAGCTTATTGAAGAATCAGACATTAAAGGTTTAATACACAACCACAGCACCTATAGTGACGGAGCCTATTCCCTGGAAGATATGTTGAAAGCTGCTAAGCAAAAGGGTTACCAATATTTGGTTATTTCAGATCACAGTGCTTCTGCCTTTTATGCCAACGGGCTAAAAGAGGAAGCTGTCCTGGCCCAATGGAAGGAAATCGATGCGCTCAATCAAAAATATGCCGATTTTAAGGTAATTAAAGGTATAGAATCGGATATTCTTAACGATGGCAACCTAGATTACTCAGATGAAATTCTCGCGGGATTTGAAATCATTATTGCCAGCATTCACTCCAACCTGAGGATGGACAAACAAAAAGCCACGCAGAGATTGGTTAAAGCTATCGAAAATCGATATACCCACATTTTGGGACACCCAACGGGAAGACTGTTACTGGGACGTAAGGGATATGAAATTGATCACCCATTCGTTATAGATGCTTGTGCAGCCAATGGAGTTGCCATAGAACTCAATTGTAATCCTTTGAGGATGGATCTGGATTGGACACAAATACCCTATGCATTGAATAAAGGGGTCAAAATATGCATCAGTCCCGATGCTCACAGTACAGCCCATTATGATTTTGTAAAGTATGGAATTTTTACAGCCAGAAAAGCAGGATTAAGCCCTCAGGAATGTCTCAATTTTATGGATGCAAATGAGTTGCTGGACTGGGCAAAAATAAAATGAAATCTTAATTTGTAAAACTCAGTGCTACAATACATTACAACACACAAAGTGGATTGGGTGTTAATAACATGTTAAACATTTAACCGATATTGCTTTGAGTCAAGTAACCCCATATTTTTGCAGTCATTATTTCCAATAATTTTATAAAATTCAATGTTAGAAATGAAAAAATTCTCATCCATTTTGTTTTTTGCTTCCTTGTTGGCTTTTGTTGCCTGCAAAGACTCAAAAACTACAGAGGAAACCAAAGACGCTGCTGCAACCACAGAAACAGCTCCTGCTCCTGAAACTACAGCAACTACAGCCCCAGCTGATCCGGCTGCTACTCCTACCGCAAATTTAGATCCTGCTGCTGCACCTGCACCTGATAAATCTGATGCAAAAGCAGCCGCTCCAACCGGCCCCATTACTTCAATCCAATTCGAAGAGACAACCTATAATTTTGGTACTGTTAAAGATGGTGACAAGGTTAAGCACATCTATAAGTTCAAAAATACAGGAAAAGCTCCTTTGATCATTTCTGATGCCAAAGGTAGCTGTGGATGTACTGTTCCTGATTGGCCAAGAGAGCCTATCGCTCCAGGTAAGTCAGGTGAAATCAAAGTTGAATTTGACTCTAAAAACAAAGGTACTGAAGAAGGCAGCAATCAATCAAAAAGAGTAACCATTACTGCCAATACTGATCCTGTTCAGACTTATCTGAATATCACAGGTATTGTAAAGAAAGACAAAGCAGCAAAATAATTGCCGTTTAAAAAATTTAATCGAGCCTGTATGTATTAACATACAGGCTTTTTATTTTTGACACATGAAAGTATTTCTAAGTCTGGTTAAATTCAGCCACACAGTTTTTGCCTTACCATTTGCCCTCGTTGGCTTCGGCTTAGGTACCGCACTCTCTCCGGAATCATTTTCAACAACCCAGCTTTTATTGGTGTTGGGATGTATGGTAACAGCAAGAAATACAGCTATGGCCTTCAACAGGTACATTGACCGGGATATTGATGCAGCCAATGCCAGAACCAAGGTAAGGGAAATTCCTGCCGGCCTTATTTCCGAGAAAAAAGTGAAAACATTTATTGTCATCAATGTTGGTTTATTTATTGGCCTCACATGGTTTATCAACCCTCTTTGTTTTTACCTAAGTCCTGTAGCATTATTGGTTATCATGGGTTACAGCCTTACCAAAAGGTTTACATTTTTGTGTCACCTGATTTTAGGGTTAGGTTTGTCATTGGCACCGGTTGGCGCTTTTATTGCCGTTACAGGCTACTTTCATTTTTTGCCGATTTTATTGGGTTTGGCAGTCTTATTCTGGGTATCCGGATTTGATATCATCTATGCGCTACAGGACGAAGAATTTGATCAATTAAAAGGACTGTTTTCGATTCCGGCTTATTTTGGAAGTAAAAATGCATTATTGATCTCAAGAATCTTTCACCTGATTTCCGCTCTCTTACTTGTATTATTTCTATATCACGCCCACATTATTGTGCCGGATATATTTTACATCACAATTCTGGGTACATTGATATTTGTAAGTCTTTTGATTTCACAGCATAGGCTTGTGAAGCCAATGGACCTTAGCAAAGTAAACCTCGCTTTTTTTACCAACAATGGCATTGCCAGTTTGGTATATGGACTTTGTTTTATTTTGGATTTGTGGCTATGATGGTTAAATAGATCTAAAGCCAGGCAAGATAATCATCCAGATACGCTTTTACGGTATCAGCTGTAGGTTTTAACAACTCCTTTTCTGAAAGCTGAGATTTAACCGATGAAATGGGCAACTTGTTATGGTACACTGTCATTTTAAGATAGTTAAACATTGCAGCCAAATGGTCCATTCCCCGGATATTCCCGGCTCTGCCGTCAGAAACACCGATTAGTCCTATTTTTTTATGGTAAAAGGTGGCAGAAATTTCATTTACAGATAAGGCATCTATAAACAATTTCAAAATGCCGGGATAACTCCCGTTATATTCCGGACTAACCAAAATCCACCTTTTACTGGGTATTAATAGTTCTTTTTGGATTTCCTTTATTGCAGGATCCTGAGTCCCGGATGAGTACATTTCAGCAATCTTTATGGTTGAAGGAAGGTTCTGAAGCGAAAAATATTGAACCTCTTCTCCCGCGTTTTGCCTTAAATATTCAAAAACGAAGTTTGATATTACCTGCGTTTTGTTGTCTTGTCTGTTTGTTCCGTTAATTACGAGAATCATCCCATTGTTGTTGATTGTCGAACAAGAACAAAAGGAGTTTGTTCACCATTCATTTATATATTAACTTATCAGAATGCATTATTATCTAATATTCATTTAATTATACATATTTAATCGTAAAACAAGGGTTGGCAGATTTAACTTAAAAAGACCCATATTTTTCTTAATTTTGCAGTCCAAATTTGTAGTGCATTGAACATCAAATATTTAGGACATTCCGGCTTTTGGTTAGAAATGGACACCACCCGTTTTGTAGTTGATCCATTTTATACAGGAATGCCATATGCTGGAAATATTGATGAAAAGACTTTGGATTGCGAATATTTGCTCCTTACTCATGCACACCAAGATCATGTTATGGATGCACCCAGGGTGCAGGAATTGACCCATGCAACTTTGGTTGCCAACTATGAAATGGTCAATTACTTTAGATCCAGACATGGTATTGAAAAAGGAATCGGTATGAATGTTGGTGGAAAGTTGCCTTTTAAATCAGGTTTTATTAAAATGGTAAGCGCTGTTCATTCCAGCAGTTTCTCTGATGGGACCTATGGTGGATTAGCCAATGGATATTTAATCGAAGGAAGCAAACAAGCTATTTACTTTGCCGGAGATACTTCTCTGCATGCTGATATGAAGCTTTTAAACCTGGCAACTTCCAAGCCCATTATCTCTGTTTTACCTTTGGGAGGATTGTTTACAATGCATGTTGATGATGCATTGCAAGCCGCGCAAATGATCAACAGCCATACAGTTATTGGCTGCCATTTTGATACATTCCCCCCCATTAAAATTAATCACCAAGAGGCCATAGAACTATTTGAATCTTCGGGAAAAAAATTGGTCTTGATGTCACCCGGAGAAAACATCGAAATTTAAAAACATGGGGAAAGTAATAGCCATCGCGAATCAAAAAGGAGGTGTGGGAAAAACCACTACTGCCATTAACTTAGCAGCCTCTTTAGCAGCACTCGACAGAAAAATTTTGTTGATTGATTCTGACCCACAAAGCAATGCCACTTCAGGGGTTGGCATAAAAGCGGATGAAATAGAAGTTGACATCTACGATTGTCTGGTGGAAGGAGAGGATCCTTCCAAGGCAATTTTACCAACCACAACGCCCAATCTATACATTTTACCCTCTTCCATCCACCTTGTAGGTGCAGAAATAGAGTTGGTCGGCAGGAGCAATCGCGAATTCCAAATGAAGGAATTCATTGGCAAAATCAAAAAAGATTACGATTATATTTTCATCGATTGCCTGCCTTCATTGGGTTTAATAACGGTTAATGCCTTGACGGCAGCCGACAGTGTGATTGTGCCGGTTCAATGCGAATTCTTTTCTCTGGAGGGATTTGGTAAACTGAAGGATACCATCAATTTAGTAAAGTCAGGACTTAATTCTGCCTTACAAATCGAGGGTATCATTTTATCCATGTACGACAAAAGATTGAGGATGGCCAATCTGGTTGTGGAACAGGTCAAAGAAATTATTACGGATCGTATTTTTTCAACCATCATTCACCGAAACAGTAAGATTGGTGAAGCCCCTTCTCTGGGACAACCCATCATCATATATGATGCAACGAGCAAGGGAGCCATCAACTTTTTAAACCTTGCCATTGAATTTCTACAATTCAATGATGATGCGCATAACTTATCTATTCAAATGACAACCACCGATGAGTAAGAAAAAAGATCTAGGTAAAGGGTTAAGAGCCCTTCTCTCCAATATAGAACAAACGACCAATACGGAAGATAAAAATGTTTTGGTAAAAGAGCTTTCCAGCTCTGTGGCCAATATCAGGATAGATGCCATTGAAGTCAATCCCTACCAGCCCAGGGTTGAATTCGATACGGAAGACCTCATGGAGCTTGCCAAATCCATCAAGGTTCACGGACTCATCCAGCCGATAACCGTGAGAAGTTTAGGTGGAGATCAGTATCAATTGATTTCCGGTGAGAGAAGGTTAAGGGCCTCTAAGATGGCTGGAATTACGGAAGTACCTGCCTATATCCGTATTGCCAATGATCAGGAAATGCTGGAAATGGCATTGATTGAAAACATCCAGAGAGCAGATCTCAATGCGGTAGAAATAGCCATCTCCTATCAAAGATTGATCGATGAATGCAATCTTACCCATGAAACGCTTTCGGATCGGGTAGGAAAAAACAGGAGTACTGTTACCAATTACCTTCGCTTACTTAAACTGCCGCCAGAAATCCAAACTTCCGTTAAAGATGGTTCTATTTCAATGGCTCACGCAAGGGTTCTGGCCGGAATTCAGGATGTAGAAAAACAATTGTACCTGTACCGCAAATCCAAATCGGAAGATCTCAGTGTTCGGCAAATGGAGGAAGCAGCACGTCAATTGACAACTTCACAGGCATCAACTGCCAAAGCGGTCAAATCCAGTCCTGCTTCCATTGAATTGGAAAGAATTAAAAAGGAGATTTCATCTCTGCTGGGAACCAAGGTGGATATTTTGCGAAATGACAAAGGCAAAGGAAAAATCGTTATTAACTTTGGTAACGATAAAGAGTTCAACGATATCTATGACATTTTCAGGGAAATCGATCAATAAAATATTTGCACAGTCATTGTTAATCATCTCTTTGGGATGCTTAAACCTCTATTCATTTGCCCAAAATCCGGTAAGTTCAACTTCTGCCAACCAGAATAGCGGGCAAGGACAAGAAAATAGCGACACTTCAACGTATGTTGCTCCCAAACGCAATACTTTTAAATTATTGTTTAGCGGCAAACCCGGCAAGGCAGCCCTTTACTCTTTGATATTTCCTTCCGGAGGTCAGATTTACAATAAAAAATGGTTAAAAGTGCCACTAGCCCTGGGGGTAGATGGTTACTTCCTGTATAATTTGATCAATAAACAAAAAATATACAACGACTACAACGATATAGTAAATATCTACAACAACGGTGGCACTTATCCTGACATTTCTGAGCAAGCTGCCTTAAATTTCAGAGCTGCTGCAAGAACCAACAGAGAGTATGCCTGGGTTTATTTTATTGTAGGGCACCTTGTAACAGTGTTTGATGCCTATGTTGACAGGCATTTAATGGATTTCGATATTTCTCCTGATTTAACTTTGATAGGTGGCCCTTCGGCAGGCATTAGCTTGACAATACCTTTGAATCAGAAGAAGAAGCATCCTCCTCTGCCAGTATTTTCCACACCATAAAAAGGCTTATGGCTGCATAAATGACAGCCACCATTACAGGTAACCCATACCAGGAGTCCAATGTAAAACAGGCCCAGGTAATGATCCCGATTTTACCGGCTTCTCCCAAATAGCTGAGATATTGTCCATCCATCAAAGTACCATAACTGAAAATATTGAGCATGATAAAAATACCGTACATCAACAATGCTGTATAGCTGAAGTGTTCGATTTGAGAAAAGAAATGGAACAACATTGCCAGGGTCAGGATCAATTGAATCCATGGCCACCACCGGGTACCCTCTGCATTTTCTTTGTTGTATTTTGACAGATCTTCCGGGGACTTCACTTCTTGCACCGGGTAAAGTTCCTGAACATCTTTTGGTCTCCATCCTGTTGGCATAAACCAGATTTTCAACTTATCCCCCCAACTTTTTGTGCGCCATGCATCTATGGTCATAAGCCAAAAATGCTGAAAATTAATCCAAAAAACATTCCAGGTTTTAACCGGTCTTTTTACTCCATAAACAGGTTTTACCTCATCGAGTTCTTTCTGAAATGTGCCAAACCACTTGTCCCATAAAATAAAGATCTGCCCATAGTTTTTGTCCAGGTAGATGTCATTTATTGCATGGTGAACCCTGTGATGGGATGGCGTAACAATAATGTATTCCAGGAATCCCATTTTGTCGATGAGTCGGGTGTGATACCAGAATTGGGCAAATAAATGAATGGGGGCAATCAATCTTATTATTTCCGGAGGAACACCCAAAATGGCTGCCGGTAGTAATAAGAAAGTAAAAAGGGCAAAAAAAGCTGAAAGGTTTTGTCTTAACGCGCATGCTAAATTGTATTCTTCACTACTGTGGTGAATAATATGCCTGTTCCAAAAAATATTAACGGTATGCTCAAACCTGTGAATCCAATAACCTGAAAAGTCAAGTGCGATAAATGCTACTAAAAATAACAACCAATGAGAATTGATCTGCAGCAAAGCCAGATTGTTGTAAAGCCATTCATAACTTACTACAGTGATAATGAGTCCCAGGATATCTTTTACCACATTGGTAATACCCGAAGAAAGGCTGGTTATAGTGTCGTAAGCATTATAAACTTGTTTTTTTTGATAGATGCTAACACCAAATTCAATAGCCATCAGGACCAAAAAGCCGGGTATGGCATAACTAAGTGCAATTGCGTATTCTTTCATGAATTTTTCCTACATTTACAATGTATGATGCAATTTAAATAAAAACAAAGCAAGAAAAACAAGCGTTATTAAAAAAAAGATAAAATGAGGCACATCACCATCCTTTTCATTCTGTTTTCTTTATTTTTTTCATGTAAAAGTTCAAAAAAAGGACAAGAAAGTGCTCCGGATGTATACCAGCCCACTCTTGGTTTGAAAATCGTCAACCGGATGGGTGATACCATAGTGCCGGTTATTCTTACCGAAGATCAATGGAAAGCAAAATTAAGCCCCGAGGCTTACAGAGTGTTGAGGCAGAAAGGCACTGAGCCTGCATTTACAGGTGATCTATGGGATAATAAAAAAGATGGCCTGTATGTTTGCGCGGGTTGTGGTCAAGTATTATTCAGCAGCAATGCCAAATATGATTCTGGAACCGGGTGGCCCAGCTTTTTCAGACCTGATGATGAAAATCTCATCAAAAGAGACACAGATTATCATATTGGTTACCCAAGAACGGAAGTTATGTGTGCAAGATGCGGAGGTCATTTAGGCCATGTTTTTGAAGATGGCCCACCCCCTACCGGATTGCGGTATTGTATCAATTCAGTCTCCCTTGGTTTTATTGAAAGTAAAGAATAACACAGCACTTCTCATTCCTTAATCGTTTTGTAACTGATTGAAGTTTAAAAATGATTTTGAAGCATCTGTATTTCATCTCTTTTGTGTTGGTTTTGTCTTCATGCCAGAAGGATGAAACACAGACCAACATACTCAACGTTAATGATGAAATAGAGATTCATCTGTCACAAAAGCCCGCCGGGTCTCAAATCAACCCCAGTTTTATTGTATCAACTATTGATTCCGTTTCATGCACCAATTCTGAATTGGTGGTTCAAAGCAACCTGGATAATCATACCTTTAATTTGAACATTTTGGGTGTTTGGGTATTTGGCAGCTGTAATCCGGGGCAAACAAAACCGATATCAGAGACAGGATTCTTGTATGCGTCAGATGAATATGTGTTGAAAATGACACTAAAGAATTCTTTGACTTCTACCGGTAAATTAACCGTAACCAAAGATGAGATTTGTGTTTCTATGGACAAAACCGCCGGAATATCCATAGAAAATCAATGTATCAACAGGATATCCCAGGGAGGAGTTTGGGGTTATATAACATCTCACAATGATCAACAAAGAGCAGCCATCAACAACTTTATTACCCAGAATGCAAAATCTGCATTCGCTCCCATTTTCGGTAACTACGGACTATTTATACTGGACGACAATCAACATGTAAGATTACAGAAGTCTGCTCAACCTACAGCTGAAAAAGGTCAGTATATATCACGGTATTTTGTGGTAGACAACTGGGATGTTTTTGTGCAAAAATTATCAGAATTCCTTAATGGTTTCCAAGATTATAGCATTAGATTGACCAATTTTGAAGGGAGCGTATTTGAGCGATAAATCATCACTTTTATCCTTCATTTTTTTACCTTTACAAAGCTCATTAAACCAGATAAATAAGCCATCATGTTGATCAATCTCATTAGCGATACTGTTACCAAACCCAGTCCGGAAATGTTGGAATATATGCACAACGCCCAGGTGGGTGATGATGTTTTTGGTGAAGACCCCACAGTAAATGAGCTTCAACAAAAAGTTGCCAACATGTTTGGCAAAGAAGCGGCTCTTTTCTGCCCCTCCGGCACCATGACCAACCAGATCGCAATCAAAGTACATACCTCACCCCTGGAAGAGGTTATTTGTGATCACAATTCCCATATCTACCAGTACGAAGTGGGAGGATATGCCTTCCACAGTGGTATTGCTGTTTCACCCCTTGAAGGTATTTACGGCAAAATTACTGCTCAACAAATAGAAGAAGCCATCAGGCCTCAGACCGACTGGTTTCCAACTTCCAGTCTCGTTGTTTTGGAAAATTCGACCAATAAAGGGGGTGGAAATTATTATACAGTTGACGAAGTAAAACCGATTCATCTGATGACCCGGCAAAAAGGATTAAAGCTTCACCTCGATGGAGCCCGCCTATTCAATGTTTTGGTTGAAACAGGAGAAAATACCAAAGATGTTGGCAGCCTTTTTGACAGCATTTCCATTTGTCTTTCCAAAGGATTAGGAACCCCGGTAGGTAGTGTCTTAACCGGATCAAAAGAATTTATTGCAAAAGCCAGAAAGGTAAGAAAGGTAATGGGCGGAGGAATGCGTCAGGCCGGTTATTTGGCCGCTGCCGGAATCTATGCTCTTGACCATCATATTCAGGATCTGAAGCGCGACAACAGAAATGCTTTGTTGGTAAGCAAGTATTTGGAGAAAACTCCATGGGTTGATCATATCCTGCCCGTCAAGACAAATATTATCATTTTCTATCTAATTGATGCTTTCAATTCTGCTCAAATTGTGAATCTGCTGAAAGAAAATGGCATACAATCATCTCCTTTTGGCAACAAAGCAGTTAGGTTGGTTTTCCACAGAGATATAAGCGATTCTATGATGGAAGCACTCATTGAAAGGATTCAAAATCTGGCCTGAAGGCAGTCAAATACCCCATTTCTGCTTGATGTCTGGATCCAGCGAACTTTCCTTCCAGGCTTTAAACATCAGCAATATTTTATCATAGTTCATCAATCCATCTTTGAGGCCATTGGCCTTCAGATAAGTATCGTAAATCTTATCCCTGATTACAGGCATAAGTTCAGGATAACGGTCAAGTGCTTTGTATAACACGTTCAAATCTTTCCTGATAAAAATGGGCCTCGCAAATGCAATTTGATAATAAGAAAAGATAGCTGATCTTCGAAGATCAGCATTCAAATATCGCCAATACGTTAGTAATCCCGCATACTGTACGAAAGTATTCTCAGATCTGAGGCATGTTATCATAGCTATAAAATTGCAATCCGCTTCGCCGGTTATGCCATTAGCATGTCCCAATTCATGAGCCATCACAAAAGGAGCGTGAAAATGAGCAAGTCCCGGATCATAATGCCCTTCCCCACTGAATGGCAGGTAAATGCCGGCCGTAGAGAAAATCAGAAGAGAACCTGCCGGGTACAAGGGTCTTACCCTTACATTTTTATAGGATTTGATGTTCCAATTTTCCAATGTTGAGGCTACATCAGATTGTAACAGACTTTCGAGTTGCCTTGGCTTTAGGTTAACCGGTATGGCAATAGTATCGTTTTCCCAGAAGGTTTTTCTGCAGCTGCGCATCTTATTTTCAACCCACCTTATTTCATTGATGAGGTATGTTGAATCTATTTGCACTTCAGAAAAATGAAGCCGTGAAGAAAGATTGGGAGCTTTGTATAATAAGCCCCAGCTGAGATAAAACCAGCAATAGATAAATAAAAACACTACTATTGGAAAAACAATAATTTTAACGACGGCTGAACTTAGATGGGCTATTCTTTTCTTCCACTGCCAATAAACCCAAAATACAAAAACCGGAACCACTATATAGATGGCAGCCATCGGTAAATAATACAGTGTTAACGCATATATAGACCTTATTGCCGGAAAGATGAATGCATAATAATAATGTTCAACGGCATATGCTGTAGTGGTGAGTACCACAATTGTACAAAAAAATAAGGCCAGCAGTATACGATAGTTTTCTTTCATCGACAGAAAAAAGTCAGGGGTTTTCACTAAGTCATTTCATTTTACAATGTTTTTCATTCCCATGCAACAGAATGAAGGAAAGTATCGATATTGTCATTCAGGCTCTTTTCAATGGTTGAAAATACAGTGGCAGTAATGAGGCAGTTTTTGTAAATGATAACTTTACCCTTTACAGCCTGTCTGCTTTTAGCATCCTCTAATCTGAATATCCTCACATGTCTTCCTTCGGGTGCTTCATTTTCATAAATGATTTTACACTTCAAATTGTCGCTCAGGGCCACAATGGTTTCGTGCAATGACAACGCTATCAGGTCAACACTGTCTTCAGGGAATGTAAATTCAGGGTATTGAACCCACTGAGCAGAATAAAGGAAATTTTTATCTTCTGGTGTCGGGGCATAGGTCAAAGAAACAGAAGGCAAGGTACCCAGTTGGGTATATAAATCTTTTTTGTCTTCACGAGGAGCATCCGGAAACGAGACCGATACCAGATGATTACCCAGCGTATATCGCTTCCAACTATTTTGACCGTGGAGGAATAATCCCGAAAATAAAAAAACAAAAAAGAAGCATAAAGTAAATACCCTGAATTGAGTATACTTGCATACCTTTAAAAAATGGTTAGTCGGAATATTCATGTGTACAACAAATATAAGTCAAAGTTTTAATACAAATTTCTGAAAATCAATGAAGAGTTACTACACAACTAAACGAATGAAAGTCAAAATATCGCTGCAGAGACTTTTATTTATTCTTTTTTTAACAGGGTTTTTGGTATCCTGTAAGCAGGATTTAGATAAGGCAGTGCCTGAACAAGGGGAAGAAAAGGCCTGGTTAGAAGATTATGCACCCTCTGATTTTATTTGGGGTTATATCGATACTATGGGATTGTTTGCCTTAACCCCAAGATATGATGATGCCAGAGACTTTTGTGAAGGCCTGGCTGCCGTAAACCTCAATGGTAAATGGGGCTATACCGATAAGTTTGGAAAACTGATCGTAGAAAACAAGTACATGACTTGTGCAGATTTTTCGGGTGGAGTAGCCCTTGTACAAAATTTTAATAAAAAATATCAATACATAGACACGCAGGGAAAAGTAATATTTGATTGCCCGGGAGATGAATGCAGGAGTTTTGTTAATGGCAACGCAGTTTTCATTGTCAATGAGGCCTACGGTATCATCGATGCCAAAGGAAAAATTTTAGTCCCTGCACGATTTCAGGATCTCCGTTTCGGAGCACCTGGTCAACTCATAGCCAAACAAGGCAACCGGGAAGGAGTTATCGACACTGAGGGTAATTGGGTGATTCCTGCTAAACCTGCAACCGTAAAGTGGGCTGACCAAGGGCTCTATCTGATAAAAGAAAACAACGAATATCATTACTGGACTATGAAAGGAGACAAATTTGGTGGCAACTACACCAAGGCAAGTGTGTTTGAAAATAATTTTGCGATCGTTCAAAAAAATGGTTTGTTTTCAATTGTTGATAACAGATTAAAGGAAAGCTATAAAACCAACAAAAAATTAACCAGTGCAGGAAGTGGTTTTTGGGTAGAATGGCAAAATGATACATCAGGTGTTGTTATAAATCATGCAGGTAAGCCCTTTTGCGAAAAACCATACAAGGCTTTTCTTAAGTTTGCAGAAGGTACTTTGGGCATAATGGAGGGTGAAAACTGGGGGTACATTGGAGGGGATTGCAGAGAAATGGTCGCCCCTTCCCTGCCACTTGCCTGGGATTGTATTGGTGGAAGAATTCGGTTTATTAGTCAGGCTGGATATGGATTTCTAGATAAAGATGGGAAGGTAGTAATAGTTCCTAAATTTCCGGAAGCAAGAGATTTTAAAGAGAATTTGGCAAGAGCGGCCATTTTCAGATAATATTTTGTAACCAAAGCCCCGCCTATTGCGTAACGGTGGTATGTTGTCGGAAACTGAAATTATTGCGGGCCTTTTAAAGGGTGATAGCCGTATGACTACAAAGTTTGTGGAAGGTTATTCCGGCTACATTTACAATGTTTGCAATAAGATACTCAGGTCCTGGCAAGAATCAGAAGAAGCTACACAGGACGCTTGTATAAAGGTTATCAATAAGATTCAGGACTACAATACTACATCACCTTTTAAAGCTTGGATTTTCACCATTGCTTACCGCACGGCAATTGACTATAAAAGAAAACAAAAGAAATTTGCAGATCCTGAAATACTTCAAAACCAAGCCGGTCATATGGATACCGGCTCTTATTATGAGGCTGATGAAAACAAAAAAAAGATAGCCTCTTTATTGTCACACCTCGATGAAGAAGATGCTGCCCTGGTTCAACTCTACTACCTCAATGAGTTGAGCGTGAAGGAAATAGTTGAGGCGACAGGACTTACAGAAAGCAATATAAAAATTAAATTATTTCGGGCGAGAAGAGAAATGGCCAGACATATTGACAAATATTTTGATACCCCTTAAATTTGTATTCATGGAAGAGTTGATGATCAAATATCTAGACGGCAAGTGTAATAATGAAGAAATTGCTTTGTTGCAAAATAATAAACCTGTGTGGCAGGAATTACAACAAATGCAAAAAATGGATGAACTTTTCCTGGATCATATTTATGAGGTACCGGGAAATTTACTCAAAGAAAGAATCTTGCTGGATATCAGGCTTCAGGGTAAAGAAAAGGGGTTGGATCTTAGGGATTTTATTCTACCCGTTATATTCACCCTTGGCTCATTAATTTTCTTATTCACCGGCAAACTCAAAACTTCAAGTGCAGATCTTTCATGGTTGCAAATTCCTGAGGGGAGTCAGGGAACCATTGTGTTTTTATCTGCTTTCTGTATCCTGTCTTTGGTACTCCTGGACCAGGTTTTGCAGAAAAAGTCCGGTAAGTCTTTAAATCTGTTTGCTTTCGCAGCTTAACTAAGCAATGTTGGTGTAAACGTGTTGAACATCATCATCGTCCTCCAACTTATCAAGTAGTTTTTGGATGTCAACAAGTTGTTCTTCGGTAAATTCAACTGGGGAAGTTGGAATTCTTTCGAGTTGGGCCGAGTTAACTGGTAAACCCTTTTCATCAAAGGCTTTTACCAAGGAACCAAAATTGCTGTAATCACCGTAGGCATAGACGGTATTGCCATCTATTTCAAACTCCTGAAGTCCGCTGTCAATCAACTCAAACTCAAGTTCTTCCATATCAACATTGGCCGGTTTTTCGAATTCAATGACTGCTTTTCTGTCGAATAAAAATTCCAGGGAACCAGAAGGTACTACCTGTCCGCCTGCCTTGTTGAAATAAGATTTGACGTTGGCTACGGTCCTGGTGGTATTGTCTGTGGCACATTCTACAAAAACGAGGACACCGTGAGGACCTTTTCCTTCATAACTCACTTCTACAAAATCGGCTCCATCCTTGCCTTCAGCACGTTTAATGGCGGCTTCAATATTGTCCTTCGGCATATTATTGGCCTTTGCCAGGTTAATTGCCAATCGAAGCTTGGAGTTCATTTCAGGATCGGAACCACCTTCTTTGGCAGCAAGAGTAATCGTTCTGCTGACTTTGGGGAAAATTCTGGACATGTTGGCCCACCTTTTTTCCTTTGCCGCTCGTCTGTATTCAAATGCTCTTCCCATTGTAGATTATTTTCGGTCTGCAAAAATAAAATCTTATCCGATAAAATCTAGAAGATCAATCCTTTTATTTAGCGTATTGAGTTGTGTTCTCCATGAAAAAAGGAAGCCAAATTGGTCCTAAAAACGAGAATTTACAGATGGCTAATTGAACTTTTTTCAGAATTCTGCGTTTAAGAGTTTTTAATCCGAAAAATATAATGCTATGAACAAACCCAAACGCAAAACATGCCTTGTCTGTAGTGAAGTATTAAGAGGTAGGTCTGATAAAATTTTCTGCTCGTCAGATTGTCGGACTGCTCACCACAATGCTCTAAACAAAGACACCACAAATTTTATGTCCAACATCAATAACATTCTTCGACGAAACCGGAGAATACTAATGCAATTCAATAAAGATGGTAAAGCTAAAATTCCAGCCCAAAGATTGGCGGAAGAGGGATTCAAATTTGCCTATCATACCAACCAATACGTTACTAAAACAGGCAAAAAATACACCTTTTGTTATGACCAGGGATACCTGGAAATAGAGAATGGTTTACTCGCTCTGGTGGTCAAACACGACTACATCCTTTAAGCTTATCGCTTCCAAAGGAGTGTCATCATTGTAAAAGGCATCACGATCAAAAGGGCTACAAAAATCGACCAGATAATTTTCCTATCCATTTTAAATTAGTTTATAGAGCAAACTTAACAGGTGAAAGTTAACTGATCTTCAAGCCAATTTTATCAAATGGTTAAGAACTACTTCTTTGCCCGGATACAAAAAATGTGGTTATCCATAAAAGCCAATTACGCATTGTACACTGAAACGGAAAGGCCAATGTTAATTGGTAGGACGATCCGGTGCAGGCAAACTGGCGTGGAACTCGTTTTTAATCCTATCTGCATATTGGTTCAATAATTCCATAACCCGTTCATGATTGGGAGATGCTACAATCATACCAATGTGGTGTTTCTTATTCAAATGCCAAACGATCTCAGGGTCTTTGAAGGAGGATGTGTCCGGATGCTCATAACGGGAAAGCGAAACGATAATTCCGGCATAGTCATCTTTGGCTTTAGGCAGTTTGTATTTACCTCCGGTATGGGCTGCTATTTCTATTTTCGCCCACTCTGTCCATAGATTGATGCCCGTGGCTTTTTCTACCATATCAGACAAATGCGCACCTCCTACTCTTGATGATGTTTCCAGGAAGTAATATTTACCATCCTGCCCTTTGATAAATTCAGTGTGTGATGCACTGAATACCATACCAAAGGCTTTCATTATGGTTTCGTTTAATAGTTTTAGTTTTTGATCCTCCCAACTGTTAACGGCCAAAGTGCAGGATCTGAAAATGCCACCTCCATGGGCAACCTCAAATGGTGTATTTAGATACTGGCTTACTTTGGAAAACACAACCTTACCATTAAATGAAAGTGCATCTACGTGGTAAACATCTCCGGGCGTAAATTTTTCCAACAAAAATGCATGTCTTCGATCACCCAATGCTGTTAGTTTTTCCCACAACTCCTCTTTGGAATAAACTTTTGACATACCCGTAGCGGATGCCTGGCCTCTGGGTTTTAATATCCATGGTGCTTCGACGGTATCGGTAAATCGATTGATATCTTCATCATGAAACAAGGATGTGAAATCAGGAACCGGTATGCCTTCTGACCTGGCTTTGATTCGCATAGCCAGCTTGTCGCGAAAGTACCTGGCTGTAGTTTCACCCATACCATTGACCCTGAAATATTCTCGCAAATGGGCCGCAGCCTCAACATCGAAATCGTCTAATGAAACCATGATGTCAAACTTTAAACGTCTCATGATATAGGCCAGGCCGTTGATGAGGTCCGGCATATTCCAGCATCCTTCCTCATCCTCAACCATGTAAAAGGTTTCCTGAATGGCTTCCCATGGCCAGGGTTCTTTATCCAGTTTGCTGGAAGTTATAAGATAAGCAGTATGCCCTTCTTCCTTGATTGCTTTGAGAAAGTCTGCCCCTTTAAAGTATCGGGAAACACATAAGATGTTCATAAGTAAAGATTGTCGACTGATGTTTGGAAAATACCCCGGATTTTCTGTTGAGAATCCTCATTTCCTTTCAAAGATAAAAAAGAAATAAATTAACGGCCCAATTTTGCGTAACTATTGCAATTTAAAATCAAAGGTTATAGTACCGCACTGCGTTTCAATTTCTGCAGGCGAAAACCTGTATTTGGCCGCTCCTTTTTCAGCCATTCTAACCAATTGTGCGTCACTTGTAGTGCTTCCTTGTTGTGTATAGCGAGCGCTAGTGACCCTGCCATCAGATGCTACACAAACTTTAACTACCACCCTACCAGTTTTTTGGGAAGTTTCAGCAACCGCAGGAATTTCAATCGCTTTTCGGCCGGTCAAACCTCCACCCACAATGCCGTTTCCTTTACTAATGCCTGAGAGGGCTCCTTCTCCTTTTGGATCATCACCGTTTCCGGCATTTGAATTTCCTTCATTCTTCTTGCCAAACAAATCTCCATACTTTTTTTTGGTATTGGCTACAACTTCTGAATTTTCCTGTGTTGTTGATCCACCACTGGATTTGGGCTCCGGAGTTGTGACAACTGTTTTCGGTGGCGAATTTGTGTAAGTTGATTTAGCAGGTGTTTTGGTATCGACTTGCTTCTCCTCTGCTTTGTTGGTTGGTACAGGATTGGGGGCTACCTCAGTGACATTTAATGTTTGAGGAGGTTCTTCAAAAACCACTTCAATTGGGGAGTGGGTTATCGAGGTCTTATATTTCGAAAACGCAAGTTGGATACATATAAAAAGTATGAGAATATGCAGTATTCCACTTATGATGATGCCAATATAATGTCTGTTTTCAGAACCTTCCATCTTCTTTTATCGGGCTGGCCCTAAATATTTTGTGTACTTTATTATTGAGGATCACTCAGTACAGCCCTGATTTCATATCTATAAGCAATATCCATTACTGCTACTACTGATTCATTGGATGCCTGACCGGAAGGCGCAATATTAAGCGTTGCATCCTTACCTTTCGATTTTTTTAATGCTACCAATCTTCTTTCAAGACTTTCCAGTGATACG
>CALJKQ010000017.1 GCA_937973565.1 uncultured Saprospiraceae bacterium
TGGTCAGTTGTATTGTATCCGTTATCTCGCAGCCCAGATCGTCTGTTACCGTTACTTCATAAATTCCGGGAGGTATATCTCTCAGGTCTTCAGTTATGTTGCCATTGTTCCACTTGTATTCGTAAGGGGCTATGCCTCCACTAACGGTTACATCGATCACGCTGCCTACATTTTCTCCGCATGGGGCTTCTGTGGTTTGTGTTGTTATGCTGGCATTAGATAATGCATTTAGTATCACCGTACTTTCATCTATGCATCCGTTTTCATCCATTACAATCAGCTTATACACATCCTCTCCCAATCCCGTAATATTACTTCCTGTTTCTATCCCATTTATATAATACTTGTTGAGACCTGTACCGCCTGTGGCCTGCAGGCTGATACCTCCATTTGTTTCACCTGTACAACTGAGCGGATCTACCATTACCTCAAGGTTCAACAATAGTGGGTCTGTAATCGTATAGTCATATCTTTGCTCACATCCATATCCATCTGTTACCGTCACTGCATAAATCCCTTCCTTTAATGATGATAATGTATTTGTGGTAGCACCTGTTGACCACGTATATTGATACGTGCTGCCTCCCAATGTATTCAATTCAATAGAGGCAAGGCTGTCTTTGTAACAATCATTTTGCTTGATCAACGCCGATACCTGATAAGCAGGTTCTATGCCGATGGTGTATTGTTGGATCAACCTACACCCGATTTCATCGGTCATCGTTACGGTGTATACTCCTGCCTTGAGGCTGTCGATGTCTTCCTCTGTTGATCCATTACTCCACTCATAGGTCACATAGCCATTAAAGCTGGTGGGATTAAGGTTGATGTAGCCGTCTTCTGCTTCCACACAATGGGCAATGCCTGTGTTGCTCTCTACCTGAATGCCACCTTGCTGAATAACTTCTACACTATCTTGTTTTCTGCAGCCTAAGCTATCGGTCACCACTACCGTATATTGCCCGGCAGCGATGTTATTGACCATTGAAGTAGTATCTCCTGTGCTCCACAACCATTTATAGGGCTGGGTGCCGCCCATCACGTTTTGTACTGCGCTCCCTCCTGCCAGGCAGCCGGCAGGACTTGATGATATACCTGTGGTCATCAAAGGTGCCGGATGTATATGATACAATACCGTATCTGTGCAGCCCAGTTGGTCCGTCACCGTCAATGCGTAATTGCCTGCCCTCAGTTTTTCCACCATTTTGAGGGTGTCGCCTGTACTCCATTTATATCGATAGGCAGGATTGCCACCAGTGACACTAACACCTATTATTCCGGTGCTGTCTCCAACACACACCGTGTCTTGCAACAGGTCTGTTTTTATTTTGGGAAAGGCTTGGGCTCCAAGGTCTACCGTATCACTTACTGTGTTGCCATTGCCATCAACGATGCTATACGCATATATCGTTGGACATAGGTTAGTGGCTACATTGCCTATGGTGCTTTGCCCCGTAGAAAGATTGGTGATACTTACCTCTATCGGTTCGGTACCACCGATGGTACCAATGGAGATGCTGCCAGTGCATGTCTGGCAGGTAGAGGGTACAAAATTTACCTGCGTCTGAAAAGGTGCGGCTATCGTAAAACTTACCGTATCCACACATCCATTTGCATCGGTAACTGTAATGCTGTAGTTGCCTGGATCTAAAGCAGACTCTATATATCCATCGCTCCCTGTGCTCCACTCTATTGTGTACTCTGGTGTTCCTCCAGCTATGATTATACCTGCTTGACCCGTGCTGCTTCCTGGTGCAGGTTGTATTACATAATCAAGGATGAGCTCCAACTCATCTGGTTGAAGAATCTCATATTCTTTTTCAACGAAACAACCATTTCCATTCGTGATGGTAACCTCATAAGTACCGGCACCCAGTCCTGTAATCTGGGTAGAATTCTGACCTGTACTCCATTCTATGGAATAAGGAGGATCATTCCCTGGTAAATCGAGTGTAACGGATCCTATTGGATTGCCATAACAGTTTAACATTTTTAAAACAGCATCGACTTCAATTGGATCCGGAATAATAACAACTTCATGAACATCACTAATTCCACATTTTCCACCAACTGTAATCATAACCTGATACGATCCATCCTGTCCTTGAATTACCTCAAGGGTAGGGTCTGTTGCACCAGCAATGGCTACCCCATTATAATACCATTGGTAGCTCGCGCCGGGAAATGTTTGAGTACTCAAAGTAACAATACAGTCTCCACTCTCTGAAATAATGTCCTGTAATAACAAACCCTCTTCGTCTCCCCCTACAATTTCAATATTATCAAAAAAATAATACTCCATGAGTGCAATAGAATTACATTCGACGGCAAATGCTATGGCCTTTATTTGAACGGGTGGCGTTATGGTTGTTCCTGCTTCAATCCAAAGAGGTACTATTCCAGAGGAAATTGCCCAAAATGACCCAAGTAAAATTAAATTGGGGTCATCTTCCAAACAAGTACTTTGAGAGGGTAAGTCACTACAGTTTGGGCTTCCATAAATTTTAATTATAATACCGGTATGTTCTGAAAATACAAAATTTACGTTAAAGCCCACATTCAGAGAAATATCATATTCTGTTCCAGGGTTTAGAGGATTGGGCAAACATGTACCTATTGCTTCAGAGCCATTACTTCCTTGTTCCACCCCAACACATCCAATACCATTAATCATTGGTTGGGGTGCAATAGGTGGATCCGGGCCCATTAAATTTCCTAAATATCCACACATATTAAAATAATCAGGATTGCCGGGATTGACTGCACCCATTCCATTTAAACATTCAATACCATAAGGATTCAAAGGATTGGTAAAAGATTGAGGACAGCATATATTACCCTCAAAGTCCTCTAAAAAATAATAGCCACTTGGGCCAATGCATTGACATTCTTCGTCCCAAAGATCTACTAAACCATCTCCATCATCATCTACACCATTCGTACAGTCTTCTTGTGCCTGTGCATTGTGCCATGCAAAAACCAATATGATGAACATTATAATTTTATTCATATTTTTTCGGATATTACTAATAATCTTTCTCTAATATACAATCGACTTGAATATAATTAAAGAAATGTTGTGTTGATTTGTTGTCGCGGCTAATAAAAATATATTATTTTATAATTATGATGTTTAACAAATAATATTTTGTTGATTTTGGATGATTCGATCTTTTGTGTTTTCCCTTTGAAGGTGTACTATTTCAAAAAGGTTACATCACCAACAATTGTTTGCTTTTTTCCTCCAGTAGATGATATTACAAAAAAGTATACATAAACTCCTGATTCAGCTTTAATTCCATTAATACTTCCATCCCAACCTTTTAATTGATTGATGCTAATATTGCTTTCACTGTAAACAATGTTTCCCCACCGATCGTAAATATCCATTTTTTCTATAATCGTCTTTCCTGTCTTATCGGTAGGTTTAAATACATTGTTGTTTCCCACGCCAAATACATTGGGAAAAAACACATCGTTGTCTACCAGCACTTTGATATTGAATGTAATTAAACTATCACAGCCCTGCTCTGACAAGATATACGCACTTGCTTCATGGGGACCATCCGGTACATACACATACTTCAAGCAGTTGCCAAAAGCATCCGTTTGCTCACAGTTGTTTTGCTGAACACCCTCCCATTTTATCGCGTACCTGCCCCCTATCTCCAATCCTGTGATGTCTATCGTTACTTGTTCTCCTTCCTTTACTTCGATTTCCGTTTGTATACTGCCTCCTGTAATAAAAGTTTCATTTTCTATGATGACCTCTTCTTTAAAGACAATGCAGCTGTCGCTGATTTGTTGCTCTATCTTGTACATCGCCGGTGGTAATGGCCTAATGGTTAGTTCCTTGTCTATGCTATATTTGGTACCGTTGATCAACACATCAATGATTTCTGATGCACTGGTCCGGATGATCAGTTCTCCTCCCGACTCACATATTGCATCCTTTACTTCCGTGCTGATATTGGCTGATGAAAGCCCCGGCAATAACACTACCGTATCTGTATGGCAACCGTTGGCATCCGTTATCGCTAACATATGGATCCCTGTGCTGAGGCTTGTGGTTTCTGTCCCTGTCACACCATCCCATTTTATCGTGTAATTGGGTGTTCCTCCATTTATACTCACCGTTGCCTGGCCATCTCCCTTGTTTTCACAGCTCTCTCCTTTTACTTCTACTTCCAGCTTTAATGGTTCCGGTGTGCTTATGGTCACTACCGGTGAGGTTTTTGTATTGCCGAAACCGTCTGTAATCGTCCATTGGTATTCACCGGCACATAAGCCCGTTCGCTGTGTTCCTGTTCCTCCATCTGACCACGCTATCGTTTCGGTGCCGTCTGCATTTTGGATCGCAATATTTATCTCTCCCTTGCACTCTTCAGCACAGCTGTTGTCTTTTTCCTCCCAAATAGCATAGATGGCACTCTTCACTATGTTTACCTCCGCTTCTGCTTTGCAGCCACTGCTATCCGTTATTGTCACAGTGTGCAAGCCCGGTGTCAATGCCATTGCTGTCGGACCTGTTTCGCCATTGTCCCATTCGATTGTATAGGGTCCTTTCCCCCCACTTACCTCTAAGCTTGCACTGCCTGTTGTCTTGTTGATGTCCGGTTGTACAACACCTACAATTTTTCCTGCTATTGCCGGTGGTTCTGCAATCTCGTAACTCGTTTTGACTCACAGCCTTTTGCATCTACTACGGCTACTTCATATTTACCTGCCTCCAGATCTGTGATCTCTGTCGTTGAAACCAAACTGCCATTTATGTATATGCCATACGGAGGACTGCCCTGTGTTGCATTGATTGTCAGCTGGCCGTTGCTTTCTCCGTTACACACCACATCTGTTCCACTTACCATCACCGCAGGACCATCGGTATTGGTCAGTTGTATTGTATCCGTTATCTCGCAGCCCAGATCGTCTGTTACCGTTACCAAATAATTGCCCGCTGGCACATCTCTCAAATCTTCTGTCGTGCTGCCATTGCTCCAGTTATAGGTATAACTACCGACGCCCCCAGTAAGGCTTACATCAATTAAACTTCCGGTTGTCTCTCCGCATGGGGCCTCGGTAATGGAATAAGTCAACATGGGATCCGATTGAAATTGCAATACCACTTGTTCTTCTATTATACAGCTATTTTCGTCTTTGATCTCAATTTGAAATAATCCTTCACCCAAACCTGTAACCAGCTCACCACCAGAAATGCCATTAATAAAATATTCTATCTGCCCTGTTCCTCCGTTGGCCATCATGAATATACTTCCATTATCCGTGCCGGCACATTCAGGTTGGTCTACAATAGTGACCAGGGATAATGCAGGAGGATCTGAAAGGTCATAGGTGTGTATTTGTTCACAACTATATTGGTCCACAATTGCAACCGTATATTTTCCTTCAGATAACCCTTCTATTTGGAAGCCTGTTGCTCCATTGGTCCAAAGAAAACTTAGCTGTCCGCCTACCATTGTTGTCAAAGTTATGGATGCTGTCGAATCACCATTACACAAATTATTCACAAGGTCGGCAGTGACTTCAAAAGGTGGCAGGTAGTTGATGTTATAGCTTTGTGTATATATGCAACCTATTTCATCCGTTAGCGTAACCGAATAAGCACCTGCCGGCAAACTGTCTATCATAGCTGTTGTATCGCCCGAACTCCATACATAGCTAAGGCTGCCATTGAAACTTATCGGTATTATCTCTATCGCTCCATCTGATGCAGCTATACAATGAGCATCACTAGTAACTGCCTGCACCAAAATACCTCCTTGCTGGATGACTTCTACACTATCTTTATTTGAGCAGCCCAGGCTATCTCTTACCTCCACTGTGTACTTACCGGGTGTAAGATTGGTCACCATTTGCATTGTATCTCCTGTACTCCACAGCCATTGATAAGGTCCGCTGCCACCACTAACCTGAAAGCTAGCTGTGCCACCGGTCAAACAGCCGGCCGGAGTTGAATTCACCAAACCTTGCAATGCCGGGGCTGATGAAAGCAGGTAAGATACTGTGTCTTTACAACCTTGTTGATCTGTTACTGTCAAAGCATACAGCCCCGGTAGTAGGTTATTGGTTACCGCAGTTGTGTCTCCATGGCTCCATTTGTATTTATAGCCCGGACTGCCTCCTGTAACTACTACACCTATGTAGCCCGTGCTATCTCCAACGCAGATTATATTTTGTATGCTGTCCGGTTTTATTTCGGGAGCAGACAGCAAGCCAAGATCCACGGTATCCTGAAACACATTGCCTATACCGTCAGTTATGGAGTATGAGTATGTATTGGGACATAAACCAGTAGCCATTGCTCCCAAAATGGTTTCTCCGCTTTGTAGATTGGTGATCGTCACTTCTACGGGTTCCACGCCACCATTTACCGTAACATTGATGGTGCCATTGCAAACTAAACAAGAAGATTGGGAATAATTAAGCTGGGTTTGAAAAGGTGCAAAAATGTCAATGCCCACGGTATCAATACATCCGTTATTATCCACAACGGTTATGGTATAATGGCCGGGGGACAAAGCTGTTTCTTTATACCCATCGGCACCATTGCTCCATTGAAGCGTATAACCGGGCTCACCGCCTGCAACCAATACTGCTGCTTCACCATAGGGATTACCGTTGCCGGGTTGAATAACATAATCCAATATCAACTCCAGCTCAAAAGGATTAAACAGCTCAAATTCCAGGGTGTTGAAGCAACCTTTGCCATCGGTTACTGTGACCGCATAATTACCTTGCGACAGGCCGGTAATTGTGGGCGTACTCTCTCCATTTGACCACTGAATATCCAGCGGTAAATTGATGCCAGGAAGGTCCAGGGTAATCGAGCCGTCACCGGCATTGTAACAACTAATCTCGGATACAATGCCATCCAGGTCGAGCACTTCCTCGTCTATTTCTACTTCTTCTATATCGCTGATACCACACTCTCCGTTAATGGTAATCATTACCTGATAACTGCCTTCTTCTCCTTGTGGCACAGGATAGGTTGATACGGTTGCTCCCGCTATGGCTACCCCATTGTAAAACCACTGATATTGTGCGTTGGCATAAGTTTGAGAAGTTAGCGTTATACCCGTGATACAATTACCCGTTTGATCTACTATATCTTCTACAGGAATTTCTTCGGCGCCGCCACCTATTATCTGAAAGTCGTCAAAAAAGTAGTAATTGTTGCCACTTGCAAAATTGCAAGGTGATCCAATGGCAATGGCTTCGACATTAGAACCCGGTATTACAGTAGTAGAAACCTGAACCCATTCTCCTATATTGCCGCTCACTGTCATACTGCCCAGGACATACCAATTGGGGTCCTGATCCAGACAAAAGACCTGAGAGGAGGGATAGTTATTAGTGCAATTATTGGTGGCATAAATATTAAATAAGATTGGGCTGTTGCTGCCAAATACATTATTGGTATTAAATCCAACATAAACAGAAAACTCATATTCCACACCAGCTTGCAAAGGATCGGGCAAACAAGTACCCCAATATTCTACATAGTTGTTCATCACTACTATACCACCCGCTCCCATTCCCGATGGCATAGGAAGAGGTACAGGAGGAGGGTCTGGTCCAAAGGGTGAACCCAAATAACCGCAAGTGTGGAAATAGTCAGGTGTGCCCACCGTAGCAGCTGACATACCATTCAGACACTCTATGCCAAACGGATTGCCCGCTGTTGTGAAATATTGTGGGCAACAAACGTTGTTTTCAAAATCTTCTAAAAAGTTGTACCCGGTAGGGGCAAGGCACCTGCATTCATCATCCCATAAATCAATTAGTCCATCGTTATCGTCATCAATACCATTGGTGCAGTCTTCTTGGGAAAAACCTGTTAAAAACTGAATCAAAAACAACAATGAAAATAGAGTCTGTTTCAAATCTCAATTATAAATACGTTTGGTAAAATTATAAAATCCAACGCTGTTTTTTATTCAACAATCGCCAAATGTTATTTTGTTGTAATTAATAAAAATGGGGTTCAACCAATTTTAATTTGGTTTGCATTTGGGTGTTACTTAAATAAGGTCACATCTCCAATAAAAGACTTTTTCCCATTCTCCCCGGCTTTTACATCAACCGAATAAATGTAGACCCCTGTCTCTGCTGCTTTACCATTGAAGAACCCGTCCCATCCTTTCAGTTCTCCAATTTCAATATCACTTTCCTGATAAACAAGATTTCCCCATCTGTCATAAATCCTAAACTTGTATATAAACGTTTTGCCGGTTTTGTCCACCGGTTTAAATATCGTGTTGGACTCACTTCCAAATGCATTGGGGAAAAAAATATCGTTGTCAACTTTTACTTTAATATTAAACATTACCAAACTATCGCATCCCTGCGCCGACAAAATATACGCACTTATTGAATGAGGACTTTCGGGCACATACACATATTTTAGACAGTTGCCCAATGCATCTGAAAGCTCACAAATATCCTGCTGCAAACCTTGCCATTTGATGCTATAGATGCCCGCAATTGTTAATGTTGATAAATCCAACACGATTTCCTCCCCTTCCTTTACTTCGATTGTTGTTTCAATACTCCCTCCTGATATGAAGGGTCCAGATCCGATGTTTACCTCTTCCTTAAATACAATGCAACTGTCACTGATCTGTTGTTCTATCTTGTATATTGAGGGTGTTAGTGGCCCTATCTTAAGTTCCTTATCTACCTTGTATTTTATTCCATTGATTAACACGTCTATGATTTCTGATGCATTCGTCTGAATGATAAGCTCTCCTCCTTTTTCACAAATGGCATCTTTGACATCAGCCCTGATCTTGGCTGATACAACCCCTGGCAATAACACAACCGTATCCGTAAGGCAACCGTTGGCATCTGTTATCGATAACATATGCATCCCTGTGCCGAGGTTTGTAGTTTCTGTCCCTGCAACGCCGTCCCATTCTATTGTGTAATTGGGTGTTCCGCCATTTATACTGACTGTTGCCTGGCCGTCTCCTTTGTTTTCACAACTCTCTCCTTTTACTTCTACTGCCAGCTTTATTGGTTCCGGTGTACTTATGGTCACTACAGGCGAGGTAAGGCTGTTGCCATAGCCATCTGTTATTGTCCATTGGTATTCACCTGAACATAAGTCTGTTCGCAGGGTTCCTGTGCCTCCGTCTGACCATTTCAATAGTTCTGTGCCATCTTCATTTTGAATGTCGATTGAAATTATCCCCTTGCATTCACCAAAACAAATGTTGTCCTTAGACTGCCATCCTGCGTAGATTTTGCTTTTGACAATGACCACTTCCAATACAGTGATACAGCCATGGTCGTCGGTAACGCTTACCTGATGCTTACCCGGCAACAGGCTGATAGCCGAATCACCCTGCTCGCCATTGTCCCATTTGAATGTATAAGGTGCTGTGCCTCCCATGGCCTTCACAGTAGCTTTGCCGGTTACAACGTTTTGATCGGGTTGTAACACATTGGTCACAATGCCTGTCAACACTGGGGGTTCGGTGATTTCATATTGAACGGATGTCTTACAACCTTTCGCATCTTCAACTTCAACCAAATATATACCCGCATATAAATTGGATAATACCGTACCGTCAATTTTATTGCCATTGACAAAAATACCAAAGGGTCCGTTATCTGAACTCACATCAATGATAAGTATACCGCCTTGACCTCCATAACAGTCGGGTATGCTTCCTGAAAGCTGGATAACAGGCTTGTTTTTCCCGGGTACAAAGAAGGTGTCAATTACCATGCATCCCAACTGATCGGTTATGGTGACTATGTACCGGCCAGATGCAAGATTTGTATAAAGTGTGCCTGTGTAGCCGGTATCCCATCTACAGCTATACGGTTCAATACCGCCGCTTGTTGTCAATTCAATTTTCCCGCCACTGATGGAATCACACGCGGCTTCAGTGACAATACCCTCAAGGGTGGGATGCGATTTATAAACCATATCCAGCGTATCTTCAATCGTACATCCATTGGCATCTTTTATCATTACATTATAGGTGCCGGGTCCCAAATTTGTTAGGCTGTCCAATGTGATAACACCATTAATTGTATGCACTATGGTGCCTGTGCCGCCAACTGCTGCGATCGAAATGAAACCATCGGGCTTGCCAAAACACCTTGGGGGACTGCTTTCAATCATTGCCACTAAGACTGGTGGGTCCTTAATTTCAACATCCAGTTGTTGCTCACATCCATTAATGTCGGTAACAGTTACTTGATATATCCCTTCTTTGAGGTCTTGAAGATTAGGGCTTGTGCTGCCATCAGACCAAATAAAGTCATATTCATTTTCATCTTGTAAACTTAGGTGAATCGAGGCCTGACTTTGATCAGCACAAGGGTTCGGGAATATTACAGAAGTGAGTTGTGCCTGTGGTTCCTCTTTTACTTCATACAATTGTACACTTTGACAGCCCAGTTCATCGGTAAGTGTTACCTGATAAATTCCCGCACTTAGGTTTTCAATTTTTGGTGTCGTTTGCCCATTGCTCCAATTAAAAACAACATTGCCATTTGAAGCAAGAACTGTTACTGAGATTTCACCATCCGAAATCTCACTGCAATGGGAATTTACTACCTGTCCTTCAACCGCAATGCCACCTTCCTGGGCAATACCGATGGTATCCAATTTTCTGCATCCGAGGCTGTCACTCACCGTAACGATATAGTTGCCTGCCAAAAGGTTTTTAACCGTAGCTGTGGTATCCCCTGTATTCCACTTCCATTTGACAGGCCCGTTTCCCTGCAGTGCCAATACGGTAGCTTCTCCGCCAATTGTACATCCTGCAGCAACTGTCTTAATGGTGGTTAAAACCGGTTTCAGCGAATCCAGCCGGTAGTGCACTGTATCTATACATCCTGCCAGATCTGTAACCGTTAAGGCATAAATACCGGGCAGTAATTTTTTGATTTGAGCGCTTGAATCTCCATTGCTCCATTTATATGAATAAGATGGCGTGCCACCATTGACCACAACTGAAATCAGCCCTGATGTATCTCCTAAACATATTCCGGCTTGTATGGAATCCAGAAGAATGATCGGCTTGTTTTTATTGTCGAGATTTAATGTGTCCTGAACCTTGTTGCCAGCCCCATCTATAATCGTGTATATATATTTTTCTCCGCACAAATTTTGGGCGGATCCGGTATTGGAAACAGCATTTCCATTTTGGTCAGCTATGTTTATGGATATGGGACTTATTCCTCCAATTACATTAATGTTAATACTGCCATCACAAACATGGCAAGAGGAAGTAACATAGTTGATTTGGGATTGAATGGCTGAAACGATGTTAAAGCTAACCGTATCTATACAACCATGATCATCTGTGACCGTTACAGTATAGTTGCCAGGTGGCAGGTTTTTTTCCTTATACCCACTTCCACCGGTACTCCATTCGATAAAATACGACTCTACCCCACCTTCAACGGCAATGGAAGCTTCTCCTGTATTTTGACTGCCCCCGGGCTGGATGATGGAAACAACGAAAACATCAAGTTGTGCAGGTTCAGTGACATTATACTGAGCTGTGCCAAAACAACCGTAAGCATCGGTTACAGTGACTGTGTATGTGCCAGGTGCCAGTTCTTCAGCAATGTTGGTATTGTGGCCTGAACTCCAGTTGATTTCATAAGGCGGATGGTTGCCCGGCAGTATTAATTCTATAGATCCATTGTTTTCCCCAAAGCAGGGTATGTGATTAATCTCTTCATTCCACATCAGGGTGTTTTCATCAATTTCCACTTCAAAGGGTAAACTAACGCCACATAAACCATTTTTGATGGTCATTACCCGATAGTTTCCTTCCCCACCGGCAGGTATCTCATAAGTCGGGTCTGTGGCACCCACAATGGCAATGCCATCTAAGTACCATTGATAACTGGCACCTGAAATTTGAGTAGTGCTTAATGTTACACCTGAAACACAATCTCCGCTTGAGGAAATTTCATCCACTTCCATTTGTGGATTGCCGGGTCCGGAAATCATAAAGTCGTCGAAAAAATGATAGTTATTGACCGTTGATTCAGCTGTACAAAATCCTCCAAAGGCAATTGCTGCCGTATTGTAAGGAGGTATGAAGGTCCCTGAAACATAAGCCCATTCTCCCAGCATAGCAGAAACTGTCATCGTGCCTATGAGATACCAATCGGGATTAGTGTTTAGGCAGTCATCGTTTTCTACCGGATAGTTTGCACAATCGGCGGTGCCATAAATGGCAACCGTAAAGGGGGAAAGGCTCACGCAGAGAAGATTGGAGTTAAAGCCTACCTGCATAGAAAATTCATACTCAAAACCACCAATGAGTTCTATCGGCAAACAGGTGCCGACGTATTCTACATAGGTTGAAGTAGAAATGGTCCCCACTACTCCCGTTCCGGAAGGTATGGGAAATGGCACCAAAGGAGGCCCGGTGGCGCCTGGTTCTCCGATATAATTACACGTATTAAAATAATCGGATGTGGCTTCGGTAGCTGAACTCATTCCCCCCAGACAATCGATGCCCCCCGGAAAATTAGGAATCGTAAATCTCCAGGGACAACAACTCATTTCTTCAAAGTCGCTAAAGAATAAGGTGCCATTGGTTTGCACACAATAACAATCCTGATCCCACAAATCAATCAGACCGTCGTTGTCATCGTCGACTCCATTAAAGCAATCTTCCTGTCCATAGAGTGAACTGCCAATTAGAATCCAAAATAATACTACCCAATACCTCACACAGCAAAAATTGATCTTTACAAAATTAAAGAAAAATTATAACTGGGTAGTATTTCAATATTTTATTTTGTTTTAAACCGCTTTTATGGTTAAAACAAACTTATATGTGGTCAGATTTCCTAATATTTGTTTTGATTCAACTATTTGGATTCCTCAGGTGGCTGGGCATTCTGTTTTTCATGCGCTTTGATCAAGGCCAATAGTTCTTCTGATTGTCCTATTTTTTGTAAATCCGGATCCTTTTTAATCCCGTCAAGGCTTACACAACCTTTCTTTAAAACCAGGTCCAGGTATTTTGCTGCCATTTTAGCTTCGTTTTTTAAAGCAGCATATTTGGCAAAAGCATAATAGGTAAAACATTTTTCTTCTTCAGTTTTAGATAAATTCATGGCTTGTTGCAGTAAGCCAAGCGCATTTTCAAACTGTCCCTGCCGTGCCCTGGTAACCCCCAGCATATTGTAATACTTGTAATAGATAGGAATTTCATTGATCAAAATTCGAAAAAGGGAATCGGATTTTTCAATTTCCTGATTTTGGTAACTTTTCATCGCCTCTTGATGAATGCTTTCTGTACTGTAGAGTTTTTGGCTGCTTATTTTCCACGACATGCCTTTGTTTATGGTGAATTTTCGAATCCTTAATTCATCATATAAAACAGCAACGTACCTCACCTCACCTTTAAAATTTTCTTCAACAGAAAAAGGAAAGGGGTGTTTTCGCACCCAGCCCCTGCCGTTGATGTAAGCCTCAAACCAATAGTCTACATTGAGTTGTGAACCCATTTGAAAGCCACAAACCACTCGTGCCGGTATACCCTTTGCCCTGCACAAAGCCACCATAATTTCGGCATAATGAATGTAATCTCCTTTGCCTTTCTTAATGGCTTTCAACAGCCCCTCGTGTTCTGTATTTTCGGATGGCAGAGGAAGCGCATTATATCCATGCACCATGATGCTGTCCAACAGTTTGTCCGTGTCACGTGCCACAATTTGGCTGGCCAGATCTTGTATTTGCTTTGATTTGTAAGGAAAGTTTTTTTCTTCTTTTAAATACTTTTCTGTGTTTTGATCGTCGTCATCAAATATGCTGCTCTGGGCTTTATCCTGAGTTGAGATCAACATTGCCGTTTCAATGCGAATTTCTCTTTCCGGTAAAACATTTCGCAAATACCATTTTGCCTGTATGTAGTCTCCTTTGTCAGATAAGTTAAAAGGTTCTACACTGAATTTTCTGTCCAACAATTTTTGAAAAGGCCCTGATTTTGGCAAGTTGAGGGTAATATCTCCATCGCTGGCCAAATCTAAATTGCTACTTGAGATCATATTGTTGCCATCGAGTGTGATTTTTTCCAAGAACAAAACCCTGGCCACCTGAGAAAAAGCAGAGCCAACAAAACCCAGGACCAATATAAAAAACAGCGTCTTTTTCATAGGCCAAAAATAACACTTTACTTTGATTGGAATAATGGCTCTGTCCTTGTGGAGGATAAAAGCATTTACAACCAGTCCTTAAAGTAAAGGATGTAATCGACGAAATGAAAAATAAGTTGTCAGTTGTTCATGATCAAAACCCCACCTTGTTTGATTTGCAAATTAGTGCCTTCCATAAGCAATAGTGACATACACATGCCGGTTTTTCCGCTAGCTATAATCGGATAGTTAGGGCACATAGGAGGGATGATGACATCATCCTGCAAGGTAGGTTCAATCGCCGGCGACCAATTGTTTTTTTCCTTCCATGCTGTGCTTACCATGCCGGTCCAGTGTTTACCATTATAGGGCTGAAGTATGCCCTGGGTTAGCATATTGGTGGAGACAAGCTGCGTTTTGCTCACAACTTCCCCCAGGGTAAATTCCAATAGGTAATCATCTTCAAAATTTTCAATGGTATATCCCAGCGCATCCAGGAGGTAGGCACCCTCGCCCAGTGTCACATCATTGATCGGTGGTACGGTAGACGTGGTGCCTACTTCCGGCTGCAACGACCCTTGTGTATATAGGAAAGTAGGTGTTGATAAGGTGTAAATTTGCAATTCACCGAGGTTGTCTTCCAGCATCAAATTGCCAACCACGGTGCTTCTGCCCATGCTGTTTAAGGAAACCGGGCTTAAGATCTGGGAAACTAAACCAGTTGAAGTGAAACAAAATATAAAGAATAAGTAGCTTTTCATTTTTATTACATTAATATTTCACCTCAATAATTCCGTTCAATTTGTCGTTGTTTCCTAAGGTAACAGCTGATGTGCTTTTGTTTTTTATGCACATACCCACCTTAAATGTTCCAGCTGGCAATTTTTTACTACCAGCAGCTGATAGCAATGTTCTGGGCGCACTAGTATTAGCTGGTATAAATGTCTCTATTTCATCTGGATTAAAAGAGGTAATCGCCCCTCCGGGAAGTCCCTGGTAGCAAACAGAGATATTAACAGTTACATAAGAATTTGAGGTGTGTCCAAAGGATCCTACAATATTGGCTGAAATTGTTTCAGTGCCACTTACTGTCAAGGTAGCATAAGTTGCAAATGGTGTGCTATTTCCTACCCATACCCAAGGTGCGCTTGGGCCCCCGGCAGGTATGGGGTCAATACTACCACCAAGATTAATAGTTGAGTCTTTTTTTATCGGCGTCCATGCATAACCATCCCATACCAAACGACTATTGATAGCCGGCGTAGTTGTCTGGTCAATATACCTGCCTGCCAGGTTAATTACTTCAATGGCTGTTTTAGATGAAAAAGCAAATGGCACTGTATTAAAAGGTTGTGTGCCCATGTCGGTGAAAACGTTGGTATTGTTTAGATCTATTTCTACTTTCAAAAGAATGGCATTGGGGGTATTACCCAGCCAGCTTATTGCACTAATATCACCGGAGGTTGAAATAGCGCCCGGTCCACCAATTTGCACATTAAACAAACCCAGTAAATTGGTAGTCACTTGTCTGGTCTCTGTGTAAAGCGAAACATTATTTCTCAATAAGGTCATTCTTACCTTGATGGTTTGGTTGGCCAGGGCCACACCTGCATTGTTTCTGGCTACTGCCTGGTAGTTTAAGGTTTCAGGTACTTGTGCATACAAAGACACCGCTATTAATAGCATCAAAAAGGTTTTAATTGTTTTTAACATGGTTGAATCATTTTTTTGATTAATAATTTCTGACACAAAATTGAATGACCCTAACCATTGAAAAAAACCAGAAAGTTTCATTGGTTGATTTTTTAAGTCGAAAGGTTGAAATCTGGCGTTTATGCGTTCACTGCCGAAAATACAGGCGCTCCCATCGATCGCAGGGAGATGCAACAAGAAAAACTTCCGGATCTTTCAATCCTACCATTCGATGCTGCTTTTCCACTTTTCAGTCATATCAGGAGGATTGCCAGCGGGGATTTTGTTAATTTTGGAAAATTCAATTTCTCAGCACATTTAAAAACATCATAGCCCCATTTAAACAATAAATTCACATTAGATAAAACAAATGATCTTTTGAAATCTTTGACCGTCTTCATATTGATGTTTTTACTGGCAACAGCATGCCGCCTCAACGGTCAGACAGAAGATTTCATATTTAAAAATTATACCGAAAGAGACGGCCTTTGCGACAACATAGTTTTTTCATTGCTAAAAGATAAAAACAACATACTTTGGGTGGGTACGCAAAATGGCCTGGCCCGATTTGACGGTTACAACTTTTACAATTTTAAACAGAAAAAGCAGGGCAATTCCATCCCCAATAACACCATCAATAGTTTGTGCGAAGACCCAAACGGCAATATTTGGGGAGGCACCGAAGATGGTATGTTTTGTTTTGATGCCCGCACCCAACAATTCAAAACTTACGATGCACCCCAATCGTGTTTCAACAATCTTATCAATAATGTAATCTGCGATCAGAAAGGCGATATTTATGCCACTACCTATCTTGAATTGCTCCATTTCGATGCCCAAAATAAAAAACTGGTGGTGATCGCCAAATTTGTTAAAGATTTCAGCAATCCCGATGCCTTTAATACCAGTAAAAACTGCTTGTTGAAAGATGAAAAAAGCAACACGCTTTGGGTGGCTACCCGCGGGGGCTTGTTTTGTTATGATTTAGATAAAAAACAATTGCACGGCCAACACAATCAGGCTTCAAACCCCCTCTTCGCCAACAGACTGTGTCGTGCTCTTTCTCCCTTCAAAAATGGCCAGCTGCTGTTCGCTGATAACCAGACCAAAGAAATCATCTTCTTTGATCCTTCAGCCAAAAAAATAGTCAATGCCATTTCTCTGGCAACCTTCCAACCCGACGCTTACGTAGGTACCATTCTTCTCGACAGAGAAGACAAGTTATGGATCAGTTGTTTTAACCAAAATCTGATTACAATTGATCTTAAACACAATTATCATTTTGATCGGATTGTACATAAAAAAGATCGGAACTATACCGTCACCTCTGAATATTTTTGGGACGCCCTCACTGACGACAACGGCAGCGTTTGGCTAGGCACCTTAAATGGCCTTTCAGTTTGCAGCCCTGACATTGCAGTTTTTAAAGCGATGCAGCTTCCTGAATTAATACCAGCGCTTACCAGCCACATCCATTTAATCAAGGAGGATATCAAAGCTAACTATTTGTGGCTTGTAACCAACGACAAACAAGTCATCCTTTACAATGAAAAAACACGTCAACACTTCACGTATAAATTAAGCGATTTTGTTCCCAATGAATTCAACGAAATTCCCTCGGTCATAGAATCCATCTGTTTTTTAAACGACCAGCCAGTGCTAACATCCTACGCAGGTGCCTGGGTACTGCCTACTAACGGTAAAATGTGGGTCCCCCTTCGCTTTTTGCCACGTCCCTTTGATAAATTTCACATCAAAAATATATTACGAATTGATTCACTTTTCTATCTCACCGATGGCTCTGACATACTGCAATACAATGAAAAAAACCGACATTGTCTAAAAATTTTCGAACGCAAAAAGCAAACCCTGGTGGATGAAACCGCTCTCGAAATCCTTGATCTTTATGCTGACAGTAAAAAGAGCCTGTACTGGGTGTGTTTTAGAAATTATATAGGTAAATATCAAAATAAAAAGTCCCAACTGATACGGCTGACAAACCCTAAAATCAGTAAAAACGTTGGCTATTTCAGTGCCTCCACTATGGATGGCCAAGACAGACTTTGGGTGGGCTTTAAGGGTGTGGGACTGTATTGTTATGATACTAAGAACGGTGACGTAAAATCGTGGACCGAATTTGATGGCTGGATTAACAACCATGTACACAAAATTGTAAATGACAGAGAAGGAAACGTTTGGACCATGTATTACAACAAAGTGTCGTGTTTCATTGCTGAAAAAGCAAGTTTCATCAACTTTTCCATCCCTTTTTCAGAAGACAGGTTGGGCTACGCCAATTCAATGATACAACGCCAAAACGGTACGATCGTGGGTGTTGTGGGCAACGATGCTTTTGAGTTTAATGCCCAAGACTTAAGTCAGTCTCCTCGTATAAAATCGCCCGGCTTTACTTCAGTAACCATCGCGGACAAGGTTCACTTTTTTACGGCAGATACTACCCTGTTCCTCGAGGCCGATGAAAATTCGTTGGTCTTTAATTACGGCTTACTTACTGATCCCACGGCTTATCCCCATTACTTTGAATACCGACTTTTGGGCTTTGATAAAGTGTGGAAAAAAACGGAATGGGTTTACCAGGCAAGCTATAGCCACCTGCCATCGGGTAAGTACACTTTTGAAGTTGTGGCCAGGGGTAGAAACAATGATTGGGTAAGCAAACCAAATAAAATTTCATTTGTCATCAAGACGCCCTTTTATAAAACAACTTTATTTTACATAAGTGTTGTTTCGGCCATTATTGTTATGCTAATCTTATTTTACAAGTACCGCATAGCACAATATAATAAAGTTATTGGGCTTGAATCGAAAGCACAATTGCTAGAGAAAGAAAAAGCCCAGGTGATGTACGATGGCTTGAAACAGCAATTGAATCCACACTTCCTTTTCAATTCTCTTACCTCCCTTTCCGCGCTGATTGAAAACGACCAGGAAATGGCCAGTCAGTTTTTGAGTCAGATGTCAGACATGTATCGCTACATTTTGAAAAATGCCAATGAAGAGACGGTCTTACTCAAAGATGAGTTGGGCTTTGTAGAAACCTATTTTGGCTTACAAAAAACACGATTTGGTCGCGGCTTGTTGGTCAATGTCGATGTGCCTGAATCTTTTTTGCTGCACAAAATAGCACCGGTAACGCTTCAAAACATGATGGAAAATGCCATAAAGCACAATGTCATTGATGTTGACAGTCCGCTTGTGATTGACATCTATACAGAAGATGACTACATCGTTGTCAAAAACAACATACAGGCAAAAAATAATGTGGAAACTTCCAATAAACGCGGCTTAAATCAGTTTTTGTCTTTGTACAGATACCTGAGCTCTAAACCTGTTGTCATCGACCAAACAGATGCTCATTTTATTATTAAAATTCCTTTAATCTAATCATACACTTATGAAAGCAATTATTGTAGAAGATGAAGAAATGATCGCCAACCAACTGCTGTCAAAAATAAAGAGGGTAGCACCCGATATCGAAGTAATTACCATCCTTTCCAGTTTAAAAAAGGCGAAAAAATGGTTTGACGAAAATGCGGAGCCTGACATGCTTTTTATGGACATTCAATTGAGTGATGGGGTAAGCCTCGACCTCTTTAATGAGCACAAGCTCTCTTGTCCTGTTGTATTTACCACTGCTTATGATGAATACGCTTTGCAAGCCTTCAAAGCCAACGGTGTGGATTACATACTGAAGCCGGTTAAAGACGAAGAACTAAAAACCGCCATCAATAAGTGCAGGGCTTTCAACAAACAAAATTTACAACCCGCCATCGATGTCCAAAAATTGATTGACTCTCTTTCCATGGTGAATACCCAAAACCGGTTCAAGGAAAAGTTTATTGCCAACTTCCGAAACCAATGGATACCCGTCAGTACCCGCGATATCGCCTGTTTTTCCAAAGAAGCACTCATCCATATTTACACCTTCAACGGAGATAAATATTCCATGGACATTACC
>CALJKQ010000018.1 GCA_937973565.1 uncultured Saprospiraceae bacterium
AAGCAATGTTGCCAAAAACAACGGTACCATTTCCCACATTGACAGAAATGAAACCAAATGCATCCGTTGTCGGTGCCTGCGTCTCAGCATACAGAAGAGTACCTCCGGCTACGGATTCGTAGATTTCGAACTTCAAAAACACCTGCGTATTGGCCTGAACATTGCCGGCACCATCTCTCACAATGGTCTGGTAATTGAATCCCTGAGCGTAAATGCCATAGGAAGCCAATGCGCAAAAAAGCAGTATAAGCCATGCTCTCATATCTTACAGTTTTATGATTTTTTCTGTGTGAATCAAGGCCCCCTTTGCTGTGCTTATTTCTATAAAATATAAGCCGGGGAACAAGTCTGTTAAATCCAAATAAGTATTGGGTTGGGCAGTCATTAATGACACCCCCATGATGTTTTTGATTGTCACCATCGGGTTTTTATAACCTAAAATTTCAAGAAAACATTCGTTGATAGTGGGATTGGGAAAAATGCGAATGCTATACCCGTCTTCAATCTTTGGGGTAGAGGTAATCACATCACCCCCGCTGAGCGGCGGAGAAAACACCAGATTGCCACATTGTCCGTAAGTGGAATGCAAACTACCGGTCATTGACTGAAATTCAAAATTACCACAGCTGCCGACCTGATAAGAAATGCCCGGAACCTGTGTCAGGTTGCACTGGGCATATAAAGTTCCTGTCCACAGTAAAAGACATAGCTGAACACATTGAATGAAAGGTGGGTACTTAACCATAAAAGCTCCATTTTCTCTTCTCAAAAGTAAATGGAGCTTTTATTATCACCTAAATCAGGCCATCACATGATGATGTGAAGATGGTTTCGGCCTGCCGGGAAAAATCCCGGATTCACAGCGCCTACATCAATTTGTCTTACGAAACCAAACCCAAAAATAATTTTTTTCAAAGATGGGCGCATTGTACAGGTCAATGGAAACAACCTGATTTGTGCTGCTGGTATTGTCATCCTTATGGTAATAGTCAACCTTATATTTAAAATTTTTCAGATTGTTGCGCAAGCCATTGTTATCATCTTCGGTATATCTGCTGAAATCAAGTGTGCCCGTTCCTCCCGGTGATCCAAAAAATACATCATGAGGCACATTGGTGATGTCAAAACTGGCTGTCCATGTTGATTTGTTGGAACTATTTTCATACACATTTACCGTTTCTACATGCACAGAATTGATGGTGGCAAAATCCGGTGAAAAATTAAAGCTCATTGTATGATTTTTACTCCTGGTATCCCATTGATCCTGATAATTATACGTTTTGGTCACCGTTAAGGTTTGACCGGACAACTGATAAGCAATGTTGTTCCAATCAATTTCACTTCGATCTTCAGAGACTACACCTACACTTTGTGTTATTCCATTGGAGAAAGTAGCAGTTGTGAGCGAAAGATCTAAATAAAAATCATTGCTTTTTTTGATGAATTGTTCATATAAAGATCCACCGGCCTTTACCTTATCGCTATACACCTGAAAACCACCCAGGGTAATATAGGCCTGGATCTCATCACCTTCTGAAAAAGACAATGCAGTGGTTTCAAACTTTCCGTTGGTCGCCTTGGCAGTTGCTGTTTTATTTTTGGTGTAGTTCCAAATGGTAACATTGCTGTTGTAAGAAAAAATCCATGAATATTCAGGGTTGCGGGCAATGTGAACACTTCCGTAAACGTGATTATCAATGGTAGAAACATCATCAATCGTTACCTTCATTACAGGTAAAAATCTTTTTATTACCTCAGGGCCAATGCCAATCAGGTTGCTGAGCAAAACAGTAGATTGGGATTTGGCAACGTCAAAATCTACATAAGCCGCTGCCGTCCTGTAGTTGGTAGTCAATGCATTGGCAAAATAGTAACGGTCTTTGCACATTTTGATCCTGGTAGTACCAAAGTCCTTGTAGTAGGTAAACTCGTCAGCTACATATTCCCATCCTCCGCCGGATTCTCTGGCATAAGGCAAAGGATAAGGATTCCCCGGCCTGAGCACAGGTTTAATAGGTCCTACTCCAGAACCATATACTGTTTGATTGGTGAAAAAGTTTTCATTGGTATAAAGGGCCATGTCGTGAAAAATCTGACGAATGGAATCCCTGCCCAACATTTTATTAATTAAAGCCTGATCCCATAAATTTTGAGGACTTGTAGGAAGATACCCGATGCCTTGAATGGCATTTTCAAAAGGATCAGCATCACCCGGAGGGTGACCATCATTGCGCACATGTACCGGACAAGCCATATCTGCCAGGGCGTGGAGTGATTCACCAAGACACCTCCATGCATGAGCCATAAGTTTGTCTTGTTTGACAGGATCGGTTTCCTGCATGGCTTCTACAAAACTCCTTTTTCCATCTTCCCATGAATTGTATTGAAAGAGGTAGTGCAGGCCTTGAGTTCCATTGACCACTTCCCCATTGTATTCCAATGCCCAACTCAAGATATCAACTTCCGGATTGGCCAATCCCAGCAAAGGAGGAAAATCGGTAAGGTATCTTCGACCTCCATCCAGCCCTTTAGGATCGTAAAAGTGACGGATAGCCATAAGCGCCTCGGGCTCATCTGCCGAATATCCGCCATGCCTTAGCCATTCTTTAAAAGTGTTGTTCATATCGCCTTCGGTGATGTAATATTGACCGGGAACCGTGACCCCCGTTCCTTTAACAGTCGCATTGGGCTGAATAAAATAATTTTTCAAATCCGGGTCAGCAGGCATCTTTTTGATGAATGCATCGGTAATGGCATCATTGATGTAAGGGTGCATATCCTTATTGCCGTAGGCAGACATGATCAAGGCCAAAACTACATAAGTCAGAATACCGGTCAAAAAAGCTATCTTGTTTTTCATTGTTTTTAATTTAAAGGTAAAACCATGGTTTTTGATCCATTGACTGGACCTTCCCTCTACCTATCATAACCTGATGATTTTGATGGTACCATCTCCCTGGATGGCGAAGTCCACCGTGTAGGGCAGCCCATTCCAGTCAAACTGGTATTCAATAAATTCATCTCCATAGCCCACTACTGTGCGATGATCAAAGTCCTTTGCAAATTGTTTTAACGTCTCAATATCGGCTGCTTCCAAATCCTTTTGCGACCTCTCCAACGCCACAGGTGCCATAAAAGGTAGGATTTTGGCTATCTCGCCCGTTGCAAAAGCCTGCTCAGCATCCTCTGCCGCCTTGTTGGCTTTGGTCAGGTCCAAAGAAGTGCCAGGTTCGTCAATGGGATCTTCTTCATCTTTATTACATCCCGAAGGAATGGCATGAAGTGAAAATGCAATCAAAAAACCAAGAAACAAAAACTTGAAAAATTCAGCATACTTTTTCATTGTTAAAATTTTTGTTTGACAAATTGTAAAACCGATACACAACGGTTCTATCATTCAATTGCTTTAATTTGCAGGTAAAAAGCTTCCAAATCAACGATACGAATTTATGAAAGGCATGAGGGAGATCATTGACAACCGGGATACTTAGGTAATACCTTTGCCTGTGACTAATTGCAGGTTCGTCAGGTAATTCAATGAATGGAATACCTTAGTAATTTCAGTAATGGCAAGAAATCCCCAAGCTGGAACCCATTTACCACTTTATTCTCTTAAAATTCTACGAAAACAATCATCATTTTAAGGAGAATCGCCCTACATTTGGTTTTAAATTTTATCTTTAATTATTAATCAAGTTTAATTAGAATTGGACTTGTTAAAGTAAATTACCTTACCTTCTCTGAATGGAAAGGGTCAAAAGCTCAGCTAAAAAATGAAATGGTTACTGTCGTTAATTATTACCATCTGCCAATATTCATTTCTGATTGCCCAATGCACTTATCTGGCCTATGATGGATTTTCGTATGGCTCCGCATTACCCCTTCAAAATCTATCGGGTGGTACGGGCTGGCAGACCCCCTGGCAGGTGCAAAACAACAACAGCACTGTACCCGGCTACCAGAGCGGCAGTGGAGGGTCCCAAGTATATTCCACCCTTACAACTATTGGCAACCATGCCACAGGTGGATACCAATACCTCACTTCCGGAAGAAGGTTAAACACATCACCCCAAGGACCTTTCGCCAATTACATTGCAGAAAATAGCGATTACATTGGCTCTGAAACCGGTGATACACTTTGGATGAGTGTATTGCTCAACAAGCTTACCAATGATGCACAGGAACTCGGAGTCGATCTGCACGACAACAATATTGCCTGGTGCTCAGGCTGCTCAAACCAACATATAGCCGTTGGTTATTTTGGAGCCAATTCCAACGTAAACGGCGAACGGAGATGGACATTGCGTTTGGCTAATACCTATTATCCTACGGACAGCATAGTCACCATCAATGAGGCTGCCCTGCTGGTCCTGCGCA
>CALJKQ010000019.1 GCA_937973565.1 uncultured Saprospiraceae bacterium
ATACCCAAAGATCAATATTTAACCGCAACTCAAGATTTGAAAGAAGGGGGGCTGCCCATTCAATTGTGGGTTTATTTGGGATTGAGAAAGTCTGAAAAAGGGAATTCTATATATACTTATGGCTTATCCAACTTTGGTAAAAAAGAAATGGAAGTAGTTCATTCATCTTTAGAGTTGGAAGAATTGTACAGTTTTATGGCCAATATTTGCTCTTATGTGATTGGGCATAATGTCACTTTTAAACACGGAGAAACCCTGGGTTATACAGAAGATCAAAAAGTAAAAATATCCCTATCCAAAGGACAATTTGTAGAAGGTCAGACATTAAAACTGGATATGTAATAATTGAACAGCGATTAAGTAAAGTAAACACTTAAGCAAGGTATTTGTAACAATCATACATAAGGAAGGCCATTTTGTCGATATATCAATCTGTCTTAATTCATCCCTCTTAACTTTGAGAGGAATCTAATTTACAATTGTATGCTTCAAATCATAGCTCTCTTCGCCTTTTCATGGCTCATTATATGGTGGCATGAAAAAGGTAATCTATCGGTTTTGGGTTTTCAACCTACACTCAAAAGAACGGGTTACTTTTTTCTATTGTTATTTGTTTCAATCCTCATATCGGCTTCCACCTATTTGTTGAGAATGTATTTTGCAGAAGAGCAGTATGTGCTAAATACGTCTATGCATGCCCAATTGTTTTTTCAGGAATCCTGGTTTCAAATCCGTTCCGTACTTACAGAAGAATTGTTGTGCCGGGGCGTTCTTCTTTATATAATGATCAGACAATTGGGTACGCGAAAGGCCATTGTCTTGTCTTCGCTTATTTTTGCTTTGTTGCATTGGTTTAACAGCGGTGTGTGGGGAAATTTACCCCAGATGGCAATGGTATTTGTATTTACATTTGCGATGGGTTTGTTGTTGGCATACGCATTTACCCAATCGAAATCAATTCTACTTCCCTTTGCCATTCACCTTGGGTGGAATTGGGTACAAAATTTTGTCTTTCCCGACAATGCAGCTGCTCACTCTGTTTTTGTATTGGTGACACCACCTCCTACCGTGACCATTTCTTATCTTGCCTTTTTCACCATGCTGCTTTTTCCTAAGATAGCTGTGCTGGCCATTAACTATAGAATTGTTCGCAGCTACAAGCCCGCTGACAGCTAATTTCGATAAAATGCTACCGTAAATTGAACCTTTTTCATTAATTTCCTATAATTTTGGAAAATTAGCGAAGGGCAAAATAAATTTGTTTAGATCATTGTAGTGGCATGTCATCCAATATAAAATACTGGTATTTGCACGAACACCAACTTTTCAGTAAGTTGAGTTTTGAGGAAATTGACGCCCTTTGTATTCTGAAAAAATTTAAGAAGTCAAGAAAAAATGAGCTATTAGATCTCCCGTTCGGAGAAAAGGAAAGGATTTATTTTCTTAAAAAGGGCACCATAAAATTGATCCGGATCAATGATCAGGGAGAGGAGGTGCTGATGGATATCCTTCAAAAAAACGATTTGTTTGGAAATTTGAATTTAGATGCCAACGCCAATGGTGATGAGTTTTTTAAAGTAGTTTCGGATGAGGCGATACTCTGTACCTTTTATAGGGAGAAGCTGGAAGAAGTGATGGTCAAAAAACCTGATTTCGCCCTTGATTATATCAAGTTCGTGGGATTTAATTTTAAAAAATTACAAAACAGCTATAAAAATATACTGTTCAAAGATGCCAAAACCCGACTGTTGTTGCTATTGAGCATGATCATAGAAAAAGAAAAGGTAAACACAGCATCTTACGATTTGCCCAACTATCTGACTCAAAAGGATATTGCCCAACTCATTTGCACAACCCGGCAAACCATTATATCTCTCTTTAAAGAGCTTGAAAATGAAGGTATGCTTGCTTATGCTCAAAAGGAGATTTCCATTCCCGATGTGCAAAAAATCAGGGAATTTGTCAAAAATGTAAAGTAGTTTACACCTTG
>CALJKQ010000020.1 GCA_937973565.1 uncultured Saprospiraceae bacterium
ATCTACAGCGCAAGACCCTTAAGTTTTTAATAACATGCTTGATAGGAAAAAACTTTAGCATATATCATTTTGCTATGAACCGATTTAAAGTATGCTTTATGTTAAATTAAATTAACAATCATGTCCATTTTCAATCCCAAGGTAACTACACATTATTAGACTTGTCCAATACAGTGGGGCCTACCATTGCATATCTTAAGATTGTTTTTTTGTAGGCTGACATTCAAATTATGAAATATTCTACCACAGGTGAATCTCAATTTTTAGATTTACTATAAGGTGAAAAAATAATACATATCTTATTGTTTATGCATTTATTACACATTACAGTATTTAATAATTTAATTATTGTGTTCATAAAACTGTTATTACCTTCTCCCCCCACCCCCAATTCCCAACTTTTTCCGTATCATTGTATACCAATACAGTATTCTGGGAATGAAGCACATTATTACAAGCGGTAGGACCATCATCATGATTGGAACCTGGCTGCTTTTGTCTACTTCAACCACAATAGCCCAAAACTGCAACTTTACCATCACGGTGCCGGACGACATTACCCTATGTAATGAAGGATTTGTCAATCTCAACGGACAGATCACGGGCGACTACCTCAATTTTCACTGGAGTGGAAGCGAGGGATACTACAATGACCAAACCCTCAACCCTAATATTTGGGTGACTGAGACCACCACTTTTACCCTGGCAGCGGGATACAATTCCACTACTAATTTGATCGACAATGGCGATTTTGAGGATGGGGCAACGGGCTTTACTACCCAGTATGCGCTTACCTTTCCGGGCTATACCTGCCCCAATGGCAATCAGGTGTGGGGCATGCTGGGCTGCGAAGGTACTTATTTTGTGGGACCCAGCTCATCAGCGGTGCATACCAATTTTGCCAACTGTACCCCCCATGGTGGCAACAATATGATGATGCTCAATGGGGCCAATTCATTGCAGGAACTTTGGTGCCAGACCATTGCCGTGATGCCCAATACGGACTATGTGTTTCAGGCTTTTGCTACTTCGATTGAAAGCAGCAGTCCTGCTATCCTGCAGTTTGCCATCGATGGTACTCTCTTGGGCTCGCCGTTTGCGCTTTCCGCTACCACCTGCAACTGGCAGGAATTTTATGAGATATGGAATTCCGGATCCAACACCAGCATCGAAATCTGTATTACCAATCAAAATACCGCTGTTGGGGGCAATGACTTTGCACTGGATGATATCTTTTTTGGTCCTATCTGTAAAGATTCAATGGATTTTACGGTCTATGTATCTGATATGGAATTGGAAGCCCCGGCAGATGGCCTCATCGATTGTACCAACCCAACAACCCTGCTCGAGGTGACAGCCACACCGGCCAACAACAATTATACTTATGAATGGCATACTGTGAATGGCCAAATAGAATCGGATCCTTTCCAGGCTGCCATTGAAGTTTCAGAGGCGGGACTCTACAATGTGACGGTTACTGATGAATTGGGTTGCACCCTCAGTCAGTTTGCTTACGTTGATGCCTACCTGGATTTACCGGAACTGCAAATCACAGGTGATGATGAGCTGTCGTGTGCAGAACCTACCGGCATCCTCGAAGCCGATGCTTCAGAACCCATCGATGAATTTGTATGGACGCTGCCCGATGGCAGTACCACAACCGGTGTACAAATAACAACGGATCTACCCGGCTGGCATTATGTACAAGCCAACAATGAGCATGGTTGTACGGGTATAGATTCATTTTATGTGGAATACCTCAATACACAATTTGTCTACAATGCCAGTGCATCCGGCATGCTTACATGTGAGGATACTACCGTGGTGCTGACCATCGAAAGCAATTCACAATACGATAGCATAAGCTGGACAGGCCCCGGTATACTTAAGGTATCATCGGATGGAAAAACAGTTACGGTCAATCAAGCGGGTACGTATAACTTTACTTTT
>CALJKQ010000021.1 GCA_937973565.1 uncultured Saprospiraceae bacterium
ACCAGGCAGAGTGGGGTAACCACGTTTAAGCTCCTCAATCTGAGTAAGGATTATGCCGTGATCGAGGGTGCCAGGAAATGGGCTGAGAAGGTGTTGGAGGAGGATCCGGGCCTGGATCAGCCCAGGAATATCAGGTTGTATAATTATTTGAGGTTTATTGGGAGGAAGGATGCGGATTGGAGGAGGATATCGTGAAAGTGGCGTTCGAGTACCTCAGGCGAAAAGTGGCCTTCGAGAGCCTCAGGCCACTTTTCGCCTGAGGTGGCTTGAGGTACTCGAAGGCCACCTCCAGGTACTCGAAGGCCACCTCTATAGTATGGCATCATCAAAACCTGTTTTCAAATCGCGATAGGCGATAGCCAATTCCGGGAGTCTTGCATGGTGGCCATTGATGAGGGCTTCTTTTTTTTCTCTTCTCCATTTTTGGACTTGTTTTTCCCGGTAAAAGGCGTGATCAATTCTCGAATAAATTTCCAGATAGACCAGTTTAACGGGTAGTCTTTTTTTGGTGTGGTTGGCGCCTTCTCCGGATTGGTGTTGAGCGAGTCGGCGGTAGAGGTTTTTGGTGCTGCCGGTGTAATAGCTACCATCGGAGCATAGGAGGATGTACATGTAAGATTTCATTGCATAGATTCGGTTCTAAGCTATAACGGAGCACACAGTGTGGGTGTAGCTTTAAATACAAATTTTATTGGCGTAGAAATATTCTATTGAAGCGTATTGGATTGAGGGGTGTGTAGCAGATAAACCAGCTTGTGGTTGACAGAGAGTGGTAAGCCAACAGTAGGGTGCATGAAGAGAAAATACTAAGCGTGAAATTATTGTTGTCGGAAAAGGATGTAAAGAATTACAGATTATTGAAAAACAATGTTTTGCAATAAAATTTTACTACGAGTAAAGAATCGCAATATAAGGGTATTTTTTTAATCTATTGTGAAATTAATTTTGTCTAATTGCTAAAACTGTACAATAAAATATGTTTAGATTTGGTGCTTTAATAACCAAATTCAAATCAATTCTGTATGAGGAAAAACTTACATTTTCCGTGGCTGGTCCTTGCAGGTATCTTGTGCATCTCGGCACAATTAATGGGACAGGCCAATTTCAGTATTAAAGGTAAGGTCACAGCCGGAGGGGAGCCAGTCATTGGTGCCAACGTGATTGTAACCAATACATCTGTCGGAACCATAACGGATCTCGATGGTATGTATGAATTGTCAGGTTCATTGTCGGCCGGAACTTATACGGTGAGTATAAGTTATGTGGGATACCAGACAAGCAACCAGACTGTAGAACTGAAAGACGGTAAAAACATGCTATCTGTAGATGCTGACCTGCAAGAAGACGCCTTAAAACTGGACGAAGTAGTGGTAACAGGATCTTCACTTGCCAGCAAGCGAAGAGAATTGGGAAATGCCATTAACTCAGTAGGAGGTGATGCCATAGCCAATTCAGGAACCGGCAATGCCCTTACTGCCCTGCAGGGTAGAGTAGCGGGTGCCAGGATTACCCAGACCTCCGGTGATCCGGCAGGGGCGATTAATATCAACCTGAGGGGTGTAAACTCCATTTCAGGGGGATCCGATCCACTGTACATTATCGATGGTGTAATTGCCAGTAACAGTTCCACTGCGGTAACCCAGACAGGTGTAGCCGCGGGTGAAGCCAGCATTGGTACGCCAAGGATGGCGGATTTGAATCCCAATGACATTGAGACCATCAGTACCATCAACGGTGCGGCAGCGGCAGCCATCTATGGTTCCAGAGCTGCCAACGGTGTAGTGCTCATCACTACCAAGAGAGGTAAGGCCGGGAAGCCCGTAATTACCGTAGGTACCAGCATCAATATGAACCAATTGAGAAAAAAAGTTTACATATCTACTTATGGCAAACAATTTGGATTTGCTGCATTGAGATTGGGCAATATTTCAAGTATCACTGATGCACAGAAAGCAGCCAACCCAGGTGTGACAACGGTGGAAATAATAAGGGATGGTGCCAAATTCAACCTTGCCAACAACCTTGTGGATGTTACCCGATATGATTATCAGGACAATATTTTTCAGACAGCATACGGAACAGACAATTACGTAAACGTTAGCGGTGGTTCTGACAAATCAAAATACTTTGCCAGTGTATCTTACATGAAAAATGGGGGTATTATAAAAAATACCGATTTCAGCAGGCTTAACTTGAGATTGAATCTTGACCAGCAGCTGACCTCATGGGCGTCTCTGGCTGTGGGTATCAATGCGATCAATAGCAGGGCCAAAGAATTGCCAAACGGCAACGTATTCTTCAGTCCTATCAACGGTATCAATATTACCAACAATATTTGGGACGCTACTGCCAGAGATGCCAATGGCAATTTGCAGGCAGTAGAACCTACGCGTATCAATCCACTGACTCCTGTAGAGACCTTTGATTTCAACCAAAACGTCAACAGGGCTATCAGCAATGCCAAGTTGAGCATCTTCCCGCTGGATGGTATGAAGTTGGATGTTGTTGCCGGTTTGGATGCCTTTTCACAGGTGGGTAACCAGTACATTCCTGTTTATCCTTATGCCGGCGTCAACGTATTGTACTTTGCCAACGGCTACGCCTCAACCACAACCAACAACTCAAGATTGTACAATACCGATATCAACCTTTCATATGAAAGGAATTTCGGCAAAATTTCTTCCAATACCATATTGGGATATAGCTACCAGAATTCAAGGGTAGATTACCTCACTTCTTTTGGTGAAGGCATTGCTCCGGGAATAACATCCGTGAACGGATCTGCCAACAGACAAACGGCCTATGCCAGAAACCAATACTGGATAGATGGTTATTTTATTCAGCAGACATTTGGATGGGACAACAAATTGTTCCTTACCGGTGCCGGCAGGATCGACAACTCATCAATTTTCAGTGCCAGTCAAAGAAACCAAAAGTACACCAAAGCCAGCTTGAGTTTTGTGCCATCTGATTTTGATTTTTACAAAAACAGCGGCATTGCCGATGTGATGAACTCCGTAAAAGTGAGAGCATCTTTTGGAGAGGCAGGAGGTGTTGCGGCTATTGGCCCTTACGATCGATACAACCTCATTTCTTCTGTCAATTACCTGGGCAAAAATACGTACGTGCCCAATGCGCAGATTGCCTTTGAAAACGTGGCACCGGAGCGTACCCGCGAAGTAGAAGCCGGGTTGGATTTGAGCTTTTTCAAAAACAAATTAGGACTCGGTCTTACTGTGTACTCTCAAAGAGTATTCGACCTGATTGTCAATCGCGTCTTGGCTGCTTCTGAAGGGGGTACCAGTCGACTTGACAACGTTGGAGAAATGTCTAACAAAGGGTTTGAGTTGAGCTTGAATTACAATGCCATAAAGACCAAAGACATGGAATGGAACATTTATGGTGTGTATAGCAAAAACAAAAACCTGGTTGAAAAACTGGGATCACCCAGGGTGGCCATCAGCAACGTAGCAGGAGCACCGGTGTACCTTATTGAAGGACAACCTGCGGGCGTGTTCTTCGGAACTTACTTTGCTACCAATGCAGATGGCAGCCGGTTGCTGAATCAATACGGACTGGAGCAAACAGAAAAAGGTACCCAAAAAACCTATGTTGCAGGATCTGAAATACCAGCAGGTAGTTATGTGGAAGGAGGTGTTCTTTACACGCCGCAAAGAGACGCCAACGGTCAGCCAACAGGTAGCGCTTTGAGCAAGATTATCGGAGACCCTAATCCTGACTTCACCATGTCATTGGGAACCAATTTCACTTACAAAAAATTCACTTTCGGCTTCCTGCTTGACGGTGTCTATGGTGTGGATGTATTTAATGCCGACAGAAGAACCAGACAGGGTGTGGGTATTGGAGATTACTCAGAAAAAGAATTGAAAGGCGAATTGCCAAGAGGTTATATTCTCTCTATCTACCCCGTAGAAGAATGGAGAATTGATGATGGTTCCTTTACTAAATTGAGAGAAATATCCATTGGATATGCATTGCCCAACAATTTGATTTCGGGCGTGAGCAATATACAGGTGACCCTTACCGGCAGAAACCTTATTTCTTTTGACAACTACGATGGATACGATCCTGAGACAAATGCGGGCGGTGTTTCCGACAGGTTGAGGGGCATTGACTTTGGTAACGTGCCTATACCTCGCACCATGCAATTTTCCATCAGGGCAAGCTTTTGATTCACACATTTGAAATGAAAAAAATGAAAACAATAATCAATAAAACTTTTCTTATCCTGGTTGTCGGAGCCATGTTTTGGACTTCGTGCACCAAAGATGAGTACCTCAACCCCAGCCAGGCTTCTGTTGAATCGGTGGTTAAAGACATCAATGGCTTGATTGCGCTTGCCAATGGCCTACAACAGAAGTATACCGTATCGAGAACGTCTCCGGTTTATTCAACCATCACAGCCAGTGGCCTTAGTGCCGGTGAATTGTTGGTGCTCAATGCCGGAAACACAGACGAAGCCAATCTTCAAGCCGGTAAAGCCAATGTGATTGGCAACAATGCCGTAGTATCCAGATTATGGGAACAATGTCACTTGATTAAAGCCAATGCAGATATCATCTACAAAGGAGCTGCCAATGTAGGCGATGAAGGTGTTAAGAACGCCCTGTTGTGTTATGCCAATCTTTACAAGGGGTTGGCCTTATTACAATTGGGAACGTACTGGGAGCAAGCTCCTATCAGCATCGGACAAAATGCTGTTTTTTCACCCCGCAAAGATGTGATGGCAGAAGCTGCCAAATTGTTTGAAGCGGGTGCTGCGGTTGCTGCAACTGCCAAATTCGATTCCCGTTTCCAAAAGGAAATTGATTTTACACAGGCGTTTCAGGCAATGTTGGCAAGAACCTACGTGATGATGGGCGATTATGACAAGGCACAAACGGCAGCTGCCAAGGTAGACCTTACCAAAAAATCAGACTTTTCATATGACGACGTAGCCAGGAACCCCATCTTTGAAGTGCATTATTCCAATGTGAATGTATGTGAGCCAATTGACGCCAATTTGGGTTTAAGTGGAGCATTGGCACCCAATGATGCAGATGGCAGACTTTTGTTTTATCTGAAGTCGAGGACCTTCTCCAATACGGCCAATGACGGTAAAGGATTTTTCACCAAATTCGGTGATAAAATTCCGCTCTATCTTCCGGGAGAAATCATGCTGATCAAAGCAGAATGCGCGGCCAGAAAAAATGATTTGGCTACAGCGATTGCTGAACTCAACAATGTATTGACCAAAAACAACGACATTTACGGTGTTAATGCCAATTTGCCTCCTTACTCAGGATCGGGTACACAGGCAGATGTACTTCAGGAAATTTACAAAAACCGGTGTATTGAATTGTACAACTCTGGTCTGAAGCTGGAAGACAGTCGCAGATTTGGAAGACCCGGCCCCAATGATGCCGGTGCAGAAAGGAACAGGAACTTTTATCCTTATCCCAATTCTGAGCGTGACAACAATACCAGTACACCAGCTGATCCGGCCATATAGGCAGGATCGGACTGTGTAAGCAAGCAATCAAATTCAAAACCTTTTGATTCCGGGGGGAGATAGCTATCTCCCCCTTTTTTATTGTCCGGTCCAGAGAAGGGGAGATGTCAGTATTGACTTTTGTTTCGTTTGAGCTTTGATAAAGTACAAACCCGCAGGAAGAGAGGAAGTGGATACCGGAGAACCATTAGATGTTGCGTATAATATTTTACCGCTTACATCCATAAATTCCACATATTCGATTTCAGTTGCGTTTTCAAATACAATTTCTTTGGAAGATTGTACAAACCAATTTTGCCGCTGATGTATTTCTGTTGAGGAAGAAGGCTTAAATACACCATTGAGAATCTTCCATAGCATGGCATCGTAAACAATGGGCACCAGGGTATTATCTGAGGAGCCTTTGTCGCCCATTCTCAGGATGACCATGTTCTGGCTGGGTATGATGTACAATTTCTGATCGTTTTTACCCAATGCTGCAAACATATCGGCAGGAGCGTCGGGCAACAGGGAGCTGGGGAATACGATTTGTGATCCGGGAAGCATAAAACTCTGTTTGCCATTGAGCCACCACAGATAGCCATACGATTTGTTTAGATTTTGCGATGACTTTGACATTTCCTCAACATATACCGGATTTTTAATGATGTCTTTGTTGTTCCACTTTCCGTTGCCCAAGACCAGCAAACCAAAACGGGCCATCACCCGGGCCGTGCTGTAAAACACATTGTTGTATCCGGATCGAATGTAAAGTCCGTTGATACCGGTTTCATCCGACAATCTGGATTTGAGATAAGCATTGAGGTCTTGTCCGGTTGCCGCTTCTATTACACCATCCAGAAGAGTGTAAGGGCTGTTGTGGTAAGCCCAGCGTGTGCCCGCATCGGCCAGGCAAGAAAGACAAGTTGGTTCTGTGCAATCAAAAGAGGAGTCATCCAGACCGGAGGTCATGGTGATTTGATTTTTTATGGTAATTTTCTGTTCATCTGCCGTACTGCAGCTCGTCCAATTGGCCCCCAGGTATTGGCTGGTAGCATCGGTGAGTTTCAACTTACCATCTGCTTCTGCACAGGCCACCAAAACACTGGTGAGCGATTTGCCGGCACTGGCCCAATACCAGGGCTTTGATGCATTGTGGTCATTAAAGTAGTATTCCAGCACGATTTTGCCATCCTTCAATACCATAAACGCGCGTGTGTCTGTGGTATCCAAAAAAGTTCTTAGGCCGGCAAGTTGGGTTGTGTCCCAACCCAGAGAAACAGGATCGATGGTTTGCCAGGTACTGCCCACCAAGGGAGGATAATAAAGGGATTGAGTGTTAGCTGTAAAAGTTTTAAGCAACAGAAACACGAAAATTATTGAAAATCGCGCCATGGCATTTTATTTTGTTGGACCAAAGATCGGGTAAATGGTTTATTCAACAGATTGAAAATCCAAGAGATTAAACGAAGGACATGGCTTTCAGCTCACAAAATTTAATTTGGTAGTTATATGCTAAAAACACAAAATAAAAATTGGTTTGATTGCCGTTATTTAGACCTTTTCGAAATAATATAGTTTAGAAAACAAAAATATGATTTGGGGCAAAATCATGTGGATAACTAAATTACAATGCTTACTTTTGCTTACCTGCGCCAAAATGGAGCAGCTTTGGATCATTAATTATACATGTATGGAGCGCACCAACGTGAACAATCCCGAATACTATCACAAAGTAGTAGACTGCCAATATGCTTGTCCGGCGCACACACCGGTTCCTGAGTACATTCGACTGATTGCGGCCGGTAAATACACTGAAGCTTATATGGTCAACTGGGAGTCCAACGTTTTTCCCGGTGTATTGGGAAGGACATGTGACCGTCCTTGTGAACCGGCATGCAGACGAGGCAGGGTAGAGGAAGAGCCCGTAGCCATTTGCCGATTGAAGCGGGTAGCTGCCGATCACAAAAGCAGTATCCAGCATTTATTGCCTTCTATACCGGAGCAAAAAAACGGTAAAAGGGTGGCATTGGTAGGTGGTGGTCCTGCCTCATTGACGGTAGCGCGTGATCTGGCTCCCCTGGGTTATGAAATCGATCTTTACGATGACCAGATGAAAGGCGGTGGTATGATGCGTAGTCAGATTCCTTCTTTCCGATTACCCGCAGAGGTGTTGGATGAGGAAGTAGATCAAATTCTGAATCTGGGCATCAGTGCCCATTTCAATACCCGGGTAAACAGTTTGAGAGATCTGATGGCCAAAGGCTACGATGCTGTTTTTGTTGGTACGGGAGCCCCTAAAGGTAAGGACCTTGAAATACCGGGTCGTCATGATGCAGGAGCCAACATCCACATAGGTATTCAATGGCTGGCAAGTGTGGCATTTGAACACATCCACCAAATAGGTAAAAAGGTAATTGTACTGGGAGGCGGTAATACGGCCATGGATTGTTGCAGAACTGCCCGCAGGTTGGGAGGTGAACAAGTGAAAGTGGTTGTTAGAAGTCCTTTCGCAGAAATGAAGGCTTCCCCCTGGGAAAAGGAAGATGCTATGCACGAAGATATTCCCATCATAGACAATCATGTTCCCAAAAGTTTTGTCGTTGAAAATGGCAAGCTAAAGGGTGTGATGTTTGAAAAAGTAAGTCCTGTTTACGAAGATGGCAAGAGGAAGCTAAAGCCTACCGGAGAACCGGATGTACTCATTGAAGCTGACGATGTATTGATCGCCATTGGTCAGGAAAATACATTTCCATGGATAGAAAGAGACCTGGGTCTTGAGTTTGATCAATGGGGCATGCCCATCATCAATCCGCACAATTTTGCTTCTACAGTGAAAGGAGTGTTTTTTGGTGGCGATGCTGCGCTGGGACCTAAGAATATTATAACCGCTGTGGCACAGGGTCACGAAGCAGCCATTTCGATTGATTTGTACTGCCAGGGAAAAGACCTCAATGAAAGATTGGAGCCAAGAACCAAGTTGCAGAGCACCAAGATGGGCATCCATGAGTGGAGTTATGACAACTATGTAGCTGCCGATCTCCGGTATGCCGTGCCCCAGGCCGACAAGTCTGAAACCCTTCGCGACCGGAAGAAGGAAGTAGAACTGGGTTTTGATTTGAAGACAGCATTTAAAGAAGCCCAGCGATGTTTTAATTGCGATGTTCAGACTGTATTCGCGGATGATAAATGTATAGAATGTGATGCCTGTATGGACATTTGTCCTACTTCCTGCATCACCTTCACCTATAATGAAGAAGATGAAGCCGCCCTTCGTCAGAAGCTGCTCGTTCCTGCCCTCAACCTTGAACAGGACTTGCTGGTATCCGGGCCTTTGAAAACCGGAAAGGTAATGGTCAAAGATGAAGATGTATGTCTGCACTGTGGCCTTTGCGCTGAAAGGTGTCCGACCGCTGCATGGGATATGCAGAAATATTTGTATAACACTGCGAAAGCAGGTCATCATTGTTATGTATGAGTGGAGTAAATGATTTTGTGATCCGTTTTGCCAACGTCAATGGTACCGGATCAGCGAGTGCCAATTTTTTATTTGCCAAAACGGTATTCCGCATGGGGGTGCCAGTGGTTCCTAAAAATATATTTCCCTCCAACATTCAGGGCTTACCCACCTGGTATGAAGTGCGTGTAAGTGAGAAGGGGTATTTGGGAAGAAGAGAAGGCATTGATTTTATGGTGGCGGTCAACCCGCAATCCTTTAAAAAAGATGTAGCTTCTGTCAATCCCGGTGGATATTTTATGTATGACAGCACCAAGGTATTGCACGAAGAATTTATCCGTCCTGACATCCATTACATAGGCGTACCTATGATGGAAATATGCAATCGCGAATTTTCAGATGCACGGCAGCGGCAGCTCTTCAAAAATATTGTTTACGTTGGCGCCTTAGCCAGTTTGTTAAAACTGGATTTTGCCGAAATCGAGGGTTTGTTTGCAGAGCAATTTAAAGGAAAAGAAAAATTGATTGCGCCCAACGTAAAGGCATTGTACCTGGGAGCGGATTATATATCAAAGTCGGTGACCCAATATCCTTCGTTTTATGTAGAGAGAAGAGATCTGGTAGGTGAGCGCATTCTGGTGGATGGCAATACAGCCGCCGGATTGGGTGCTGTATATGGAGGCGCATCGGTAGTATCCTGGTATCCCATTACCCCATCCACATCTCTGGTTGGCGCTTTTGAAGATTACGCCAAGGAATTGAGGGTTGATCCGGTTACAGGTAAAAACAACTTTAGCATTGTACAGGCTGAGGATGAACTGGCTGCCATTGGTATGGTAATGGGAGCCGGCTGGAATGGTGCGCGTTCTTTTACAGCAACCAGCGGACCTGGTGTGTCGCTCATGAATGAATTTTTGGGACTTGCTTATTTTTCTGAAGTGCCTGTGGTACTGGTTGATGTACAGCGTTCAGGACCTTCTACAGGCATGCCTACGCGAACTCAGCAATCCGATGTACTGGAAGCCGCTTATGCATCGCACGGTGATACTAAACACGTATTGCTTTTTCCATCTACACCGGCAGAATGTTTTTCATTTATGTCAGATGCGTTTGACCTGGCAGAAGGATTACAGACTCCCATCATTGTGATGTCTGACCTTGATTTGGGCATGAACGATCATATGTCGGAGCCTTTCCGTTGGGACGACAACAAAAAATACAACCGGGGCAAGGTACTCAATGCAGAAGAGTTGGATAAACTCAAAGATTGGGGCAGGTACAAGGATGTGGACAGTGATGGTATTCCTTACCGCACATTGCCTGGAGGGCACCCCACCAAGGGTTCATATTTTACTAGGGGTTCATCGCACGATGAATATGCCAGGTATACGGAAGATTCAGACACGTATATCCGCATCATGGAGCGTTTGCAGAAAAAAATGGAGACAGCCAAAAAAATGGTGCCGGCTCCGGAAATCCATGCCAATGGCAATGCCCTGGGCATGCTATATTATGGCACCTCAGCTCACGCCTGTGAAGAGGCCAGGGATTTGCTTTCTCAGGCTGGTACAGATGTTGATACCATGCGCATCAAATCCTTTCCTTTTGATGAATCGGTAAGGGAATTCATTGAAGCGCATGAAATGGTATTTGTGGTGGAGCAAAACCGCGATGCACAATTGCGCACCCTTTTGATCAACGAAATGGATTTGAATCCCGCAACGTTGAAAAGAGTTTTGCACTACGACGGAACGCCAATTTCTGCTGATTTTGTGTTAAAAGGCATACTATCTCATTTACAAACTAAAAGTCATTAAATTTCGGTTATATGAGTTATACGAAACCGGTTTTTCATCATCCCCATCTTACCAAAAATGAATTGGGGTATACCAAAAAAGATTACGAAGGCAGTTTGTCGACATTGTGCGCAGGTTGTGGTCATGATTCCATCAGCGCGGCCATTGTGGAAGCCTGTTTTGAATTGAACATCGAACCCCACAGGGTTGCCAAATTGTCGGGCATTGGTTGTTCATCCAAGACGCCTGCCTATTTTCTCAACAACTCGCATGGTTTTAACTCTGTGCATGGAAGGATGCCTTCCATTGCCACCGGTGCCAATCTGGCCAACAGAGATTTGATCTATTTGGGTGTTTCAGGTGATGGTGATACGGCCTCCATCGGCATGGGTCAGTTTTGTCATGTAATCCGTAGAAACCTCAACATGATATACGTGGTTATGAATAATGGCTGCTACGGACTTACCAAAGGCCAGGATTCTGCCACTGCAGACAAGGGGTCAAAAGCCAAAGCGGGCAATGTCAATCCTTACGAAGGCATTGATTTGTGCGGACTTGCTATCGAATTGGGAGCCACCTTTGTTGCCCAGAGCTTCAGTGGCGACAAGAGCCAACTCATACCTATATTAAAAGCAGCTATGAGTCACAAGGGTTTTGCTTTGGTCAATGTCATCTCACCCTGTGTAACATTCAACAACAATGTAGGTTCCACCAAGTCGTATGACTATGTGAGGGAACACAATGAAAGCCTGGGTCGGGTCGACTTTGTGCCGCTGGGCGAAGAAATTACCACCCAATATGAAGCCGGTGAAGTCAAAGAAGTCAAATTGCACAATGGAAGTGAAGTGTTGTTTCACAAATTGAGGCAAGACTTTGACCCTGAAAACAAGATAGAAGTCATCAACGCCCTTCAAAAAGCGAGATCACAAAACGAAATCCTGACGGGTATATTGTATCTCGACAACAGCGGAGTGGAATTAAACGACCTGCTGAATACTACTGAAGTGCCTTTGAATCAATTGAGTGAAAAAGAACTTTGTCCGGGTTCCGCTGTGTTGAGCGAAATCAACCAGGGATATCGATAGACCCAACCATTTTGCCTATTGTGTCGTTTTCATTTAAAAAAAGATTATGAAAATATGGATATGGACTAGCCTGGCAATGTTGATGTCTTGCAGCAAAACAGAAGAACCCTGTGGCAAACCGGATTTCAGTTGTATCAATGACAAGATAGAAGCATTCAAAAAAACAGAAGGGGCTCTCGCTGTTTATCGGTATCAGGTAGATTGTGATTACCATTACTGGTTTCGCGACGGGTCTTTGGCCTGGGACGGTGCCGAATATGTCTATAACACAGAATGTGAAGAAGTGTGTTACTTTTGCGGTGAATGTGTTCAAGGTGCCTGTGCAGAGAAATATCCTGTCAATACCGAAGATTGGACCCTTGTCTGGAAAAAATAAGCAGGTCATTTTTGGTGGCAAATCTTTTTACCTTTGTAAAAATTTATTGGCCACTTGTTTCCAACACCCACAAAGCGGTTTGATATCTATACGGTTACAGCCATTTTGCTGTGTATCCCGGCTTTTCTATTGAATTTGGGCATGGCGCCTTTTATCGGTGATGAAGCCATCCGGGCTTTGGTTGCTTATGAGATGATGTTGTCTGACAATTACTGGGTGCCCACCATGCGGGGCGACTTTTATTTTTCCAAACCACCGCTGTACAACTGGATTCTCATTGGGTTCTTCAAATTGTTTGGGGAGGTAAATGAATGGGTTTCCCGACTACCTACTGTACTGTTCAGTTGGTTGTTTACAGCATTGATTTGGTTTACCAACCGGCATAAACTCGAGGATGGAAGGCATACCATATTGTTGGCTTTTACCTTTTTGACTTGTGGCAGAATGCTTTTTTACGATTCTTTTCTGGGGCTGATCGACATCTTTTTTTCAATGGTGGCCTACGCCCTGATGATGGTAGCTTACCATTTGGCGAGGGAAGGCAGATGGGCAACGATGTACTTTGTCGTTTATTTGCTGACCGTAGTAGGGTTTATGTTAAAAGGATTGCCGATTCTTCACTTTACGGGTTTTGGCCTGTTGATTGTGCATTACCTTTTTGGCAACTGGCAAAAGCTTTACGGCAGACAGCACATCATGGCCTTGCTAACGGCCGGAGCTTTGTTGGCGCTCTATTTTTATTTTTACAATTTATACCGTGAGGCTGCGCACACCCTAAATCCTTTGGTAGACCAGGCCACGCGCAGAACCATTTTGAAATATGGGGTGGGCGATGTGGTAAAACACGTGCTTACCTATCCATTGGAAAATATCTATCATTTTTTTCCGTGGTCGCTGCTTGGACTTTTGGTATTTCAAAAAGGAATTTTTGCCAGGTTAAAAGAGAATCCCTATATCTATTATCTGGTTCTCAGTTTTCTGCTCAACTTTGTGGTTTACTGGGTTTCACCGGAAGTTTATCCCCGGTACATACTGATGCTCATACCTTTGATATTTTCCGTATGGATCTACTTGTATGGATTTGAAGTTGGACAGCATCACCTTCGCATGAAAATTGTTTCCTGGATTTTTATTGGTTTGACCTGGATCGTGCCTGTTTTGATACTTACCCAGGTCAATAATCCAAAGTTGGCTTATGTAGACCATGCCAAATTCAAATTGTTGGCCCTGGCATTTGTGCTCGTGGCAATGGCAGTACTCTATTGGAAAGACCGACCCAATCGGCCTATGGTTTTTGTCAATTACTTATTATTGCTCCGCATTGGTTTTAATATTTTGATTGTACCCGTAAGAGCAGTAACAGGTGATGATGAATACTATAAGCGTGAGGCAGTAAGAATAGGTAAAACTTATGCCGACATTAAGCTGTATGAAGATACCCAGTTGAATCACATTACTACCTTCTACATTACCCAACAAACTGGCAAAATAACCAACAGAACAACCGACCTGGAGCAGGCACAATACTATATTGTTGATTCTTGTACGGTTGAGCAGTTTATACTAATCGACAGCTTTCCGGATGCCAGTTTTTGCGGCACCCGGTGGGTTGTAAAAGGCAAAAAAGGTGGCTATTAAAGAGCCTTTACTTCGGTAACCAGTTTAACCAAAGTGTCTTTTGCATCACCGAAAAGCATAAAGCTTTTGGGTCTGTAGAACAATTCATTGTCGATTCCCGCGTAACCTGCTTTCATGGATCTTTTCATGATGATCACATTTTTAGCATTTTCAACCTCCAGGATCGGCATGCCGTATATTGGAGATGTTGGATCCGTTTTGGCTGCGGGGTTAACCACATCATTGGCACCCACCACCAAAACCACATCGGTTGTGGCAAATTCAGGGTTGATGTCTTCCATTTCTACCAATTTGTCGTAAGCAACGTTGGACTCGGCCAGCAGTACGTTCATGTGTCCCGGCATCCTCCCTGCTACAGGGTGAATGGCATATTTTACTTCAACACCTTCTTCTTCCAGGAGGGTTTCCAGTTCGTGACAAGTGTGCTGGGCCTGGGCTACGGCCAGACCATAACCCGGAACGATGACAACCTTCTTGGCATATTTCATGAGGATGGCAGTATCCGATTTGTTTATTTCTTTAACAGAGCCTTGTGTTGTTGTACCGCCACCTCCACCGGTAGCGCCACCGCCGAAATTGCCCACCAATACATTGAGCAGGGATCTGTTCATGGCGTTACACATGGTTACGGTCAGGATGGTTCCGGCAGATCCTACCAGGATACCCCCAATCAACATCACGTAATTGTTGTAGAGGAAACCGCCACATGCTGCAGCTACCCCTGTGAAGGAGTTAAGCAGTGAAATTACCACCGGCATATCGGCTCCTCCGATAGGAAGCACGAATAGAATTCCATAAAATAACGAAAGTCCGAGGATGGTAAAAAACCAGGCTGAACCGGAGATTTGTCCCATCTGGAAAAGTACAGAAACTACCAGGATGGCCAGCAATAAACCAATGTTGGCCACTTGTTGACCTTTGAGTGAAAAATCATTGATCTTTCCTTCCAGTTTTCCGTAAGCAATGATAGAGCCAGAAAAGGAAATGGAGCCAATAACAAGGCCGGCCAGGATGATAAGACCTTTTGAGCTCATGAAGCCGGACATATCACCACCGGAAGTGTGCACCATGTGGTTGTATTCGATAATAGATATAAGGGCTGCGCAGGCACCCCCCATTCCATTGAAGAAAGAAACCATTTGAGGCATGGCTGTCATCTGAACCCTTTTGGCCATAATCCAACCCACTACCGTTCCTACGATGAGGGCAATGAAGATGAAGCTAAGGTTGCCGAGGTGATTGCCATTGGCATCAGTATACAAAAAGATGGTAGCAAAGATGGCAAGTGTCATACCCGCTGCCGCGATAAGGTTACCCTTTCTGGCTGAATCAGGTTTGCTGAGCATCTTGAGTCCAACCATAAAGGTGACAGATGCTACGAGGTATATGAGGGTGAGTATTTGTTCCATTATTTCTTTTTCTTAAACATTTCCAACATTCTGTCTGTAACTACGAAACCACCCACTACATTGAGGGTCCCCAATACAACAGCTATGAATCCAAAAATCAGACTCAGTGTCCCTTCTGCCTGTCCCATCACGATGATGGCACCGATGATAACAACACCGTGGATGGCATTGGCACCTGACATCAGAGGGGTGTGTAAAACTGATGGCACGTGCGAGATCAGTTCGATGCCCACAAATATCATCAGAATGACCAGATAGATCATCTGGATGTTTTCCTGAATAAACGATAAAAATCCCATTACTTTTTAATATTTCCATTGTGAACAATGAGGGTGCCTTGCGTGATTTCTTCTTCGAGCTCCCATTTGAATCCATCTTTATCTGACAAGTGATAAAGCAGGTTTTGCAGGTTTTTGGCGTACAACTCGCTGGCATTGGTGGCCAGTGTTGAGGGAAGGTTTCCTTGTCCTACAATTTTCACACCGTGTTTAACTACTACTTTATTGAGTTCACTCAATTCGCAATTACCGCCTTGTTCTACAGCCATATCAACGATTACTGAGCCGTATTTCATGTTTTTCACCTGTTCCTCTGTAATGAGGATGGGAGCTTTTTTACCCATAACCTGGGCGGTGGTGATAACCAGGTCGGCCTGGAAAAGAGATTTATTGACGGCTTCTTTTTGTTTGGCGAGGTATTCAGCAGTTACTTCTTTGGCGTAACCTCCTTCAACTTTTACACCATCGTCTTTAACGGTGATGAATTTGGCACCCAACGATTCTGCTTGCTCTTTGGTCTCAGGACGTACATCGGTAGCTTCTACAACGGCTCCCAAACGTTTGGCAGTGGCTATGGCTTGCAGTCCGGCTACGCCAACTCCAAAGATCAAGACTTTGGATGGTGTGATGGTACCGGCGGCGGTCATCATGAGTGGGAAAATTTTTGTCATTTGCTCTGCACCGAGGATGACGGCTTTGTAACCTGCCAGGTTGCCCTGTGAACTCAGCACGTCCATACTTTGTGCCCTGGATATACGGGGAATGGCATCCATCGAAAAAGAAGTGACCCCTTTTTGGGCGAGCTTCTGAACGTATTCAGGATTGCTTAAGTGATACATGAGCGACATGCAGATTTTGCCCTGAGACAGGGACTGGATCTCATCGTCTGAGAAAGGATTGATTTTGGCAATGACATCCCCTTCCGCAATAAGTTGGGTAGGTGTCTGCACAATGGCGGCACCTGCTTCTGTATAATCCTTATCCTGGAATGCCGAGGCTTCTCCTGCTCCGGTCTGGACGGCTACTTCATAGCCTTTTCCCACCAATTGTTTGACAATGGTAGGGGTGAGGGCAACCCTTTTTTCACCCTCTCTGCTTTCCTTTAAAACTGCTATTTTCAAGGTCTGATAATTTAAACTGCGAATATAACCAATCAGGCGTGAAAAACCTGAAAAATGAGATGAATTATATGGTTTTTTTATATGCTATTTTGTGCTTATTTTCAATGCTTTTTTGCACGATTTGGGATAGCAATTTACATCTCGTTAAGCTAAAGCCAATGCCGGGTTTAATCACAATAGAATGAACAAAGAACTGATCAGAAATAGGATGGCCTTTTTAGGCAGCGATCTGGTAGAAACCATGATTAGGTCGGGCGTATATTACGAGGTAAAAAAAGGGCAGGAAATACTACATCAGGGACAATATGTAAAGTATTTGCCTGTGGTTTTGGAGGGTATAATTAAAGTAACCATTCGACACGAAGACAAGGAAATGTTGCTTTACTACATCAGACCCTTTGAAAGTTGCGTCATGTCATTGGCGTCATGTCTTCAGAATGAGGCCAGTAGGATCTACGCCCAGGCCTACGAAGATAGTCAGCTTTTGTTGTTGCCATCCGATAAAATAAGGGAATGGAGCCTTGCCTTTCCCAAGCTCAATGTGTTGTTTCTACAGCAATATGACCAGAGGTATACGGCGCTGATAGACGCCCTGCATCATGTAAGCTTTGACAAAATGGAAAAGAGGCTTTTTGATTACCTAAAGGAAAAGTCTTCAATAAATGGCAGTTTTCTGATTAAAGCCTCTCACAGGGAAATTGCAGCTGACCTGGCAACAGCACGTGAAGTAGTGAGCCGGACCCTTAAAAAACTTGAGCTGGCCGGATTGATCACTCAAAATGAACATTATATCGAAATAATGCACAAGTAGTGACTAAAGTCACAGGTTTTCATTTTAGCGGTGGATTAGATTTGTGGTATTAATCAACCATTAAAATCTATTATCATGAAAGCCAATATGGGTAAAACCGACAAAATTGTGAGAATTGCTGTAGCTATCCTAATTGCTGTACTTTATTTCACCAATGTAATTTCAGGAACTTTGGGCCTTGTATTGCTGATTTTGGCCGTAGTATTCGTGTTGACAAGTCTGATCAGTTTCTGTCCACTGTATGCTCCTTTTGGAATTAACACCTGTGAAGTTAAAGACCAGGCATAAGCTTATTCAAAAGAACCTGCTCTAAAACTGACTGCGGCTGAAGGATTAAACTCAAAGCCGTAATACCTGTATTGCAGTCCTACGATATCGGCAGCAGCTGTACCTATGGTACCATCGGGAAACATAACGGCAAACTGCAGTTGTTTGAGAGTTCCTCCTTCCAGGTATTGGGTTCCGGTCAAATCCAATACAATGTTTTTTTCCAACAACTTTTTGGTAAAGGCAGTAAGTTCTGATTGAGTTGTCTGGTGCGAAACCTTACACACAATATGATCGCCCTGGATGGTCATAACGGTTGGCAGATTTTTGGGTTGACAAGCTGAAAGACTCAATAGCAGACAAGCAAACAGCATGAATGGAAATACCTTCATTATGATCTGGATTTGAATGTAAATGTAATCATTTGGTCCATTTCTGACCCGGATTTGGCTAAAGGGATAGAAATTAAGTACTTAGAAGAAGGGTCGTACATTCGGCAAAACCCTGATTTTTTCATTTGAGCAGCAACGAAGCACCCAAAGGGCTTATCTTTGTAGACAACAAGGAAACAAAACTATGATTAGATTTTGGGTAGGTTTTTGTGTGCTGATGGTGGCAGGAATATTGAATGGGCAAAATACGCCGGTCAATATTCGTTGTGAAGACGCTTTGTCCATTCAAGTCTCTGAAGAAGTAAACGGTGGCTTTGTACAGGGTGATGCCTATAGCCTGGCTTGTCTCAACGAGACGGTGAAAGGGGTATGGTTTTCAGTAACGGGCAATGGCAAATTTGTGAATACCAACCTGGGTTCGGGTACCGGCCAGCTTCAATACCAGTTTTTTTCAGGGGACTGCGGATTTTTGCAATGCCTTGGACTTGGCAATGGTTATGTGCCTCTTAAAGCGGATAGTACTTATTATCTGCTTATATACGATCCTGCCTTGACAGTTACAGAAGATACCTTTGTATTCTATTTTGAAACGGCCGATATTCCTGTTTATGATGATTGTAGTACTGCGCCCGAATTGGAATGTGGTTCGACCCTGACGCTTGATTTTGATTTCATATCCCAATCCGGTGATGAAAATTTTAAAGAAGGTTGGTTTACCGTTAAAGGAGGAAACAAGAATTATACCCTACAGGCTGTGGGCTTTCCCGGCGACGAATGGGTGCTTTCCTACTTTGGTTCCGGTTGTACGGGTAATCTGCAAGAACACGATCTTGCTACACCCGTTTCATGGACAGGTAATGAAACAGAAGATTATTATTTTGCCGTTTATGACAGCATTGGACTGACTGATTCCATTCAATTGAGTTTGTCTTGTGTAGACACAGAACCGGGGCAAAGCTGTGCTACTGCGCAAAATTTGGATTGTAATATTTCACTGGAAGACACCCTGAATTGGAATGGCATCATTGATTTTGATCACCCTGAGCTTACTTCGCATTGGTGGAAGTATGATGGAGACAGCACCGTAATGTCTCTTCATCTGCAGAACAGCGGAACAGAACCGCTGTATGGTTCTATGATGTACCGAAAACCCGGTTCCGGAGCTGCCTGTTTTGGTGAAATTTTATTCAGCAACGACACCCTTCAGCCCGGTGAAAGTTGGGCTCAGCAATGGGTGTTGCTGGAGGGATATCAATATTACTTCAGGGTGGCCGGCGTTGCCGGTAGTTCGTATCTTTTAAATACCCTTTGTGAAGGTTTAGATTATAGACCTTTTAATTGTCAAACAGCGAAGTATGCGGCTTGTGAAGACACTTTAGTGGCAGGAAATGTATTGTCTGGTATGCCACTATCAGATACAACCTTTACGTCATTGGGTGGCTACTGGTATACCTGGGATGCTTCAGATATGCTGCCACTATGGACAATGAGAGACTCGGCGGTTGATTTTTCTGTTAGCATATTAAAAGGCTCGTGCGAATCGCTCGACACCCTCTATTCCTTCCCTGGTTTCGGATTTTCAAACCCACAATGGGAAGTAACGGCGCAAGACAGTCAAGCACAATATTACATAGTGGTGTCAATTGCCAATAATACTTCAGACACTGTCAATGTAATCCAAAATTGTGTGCAGTCCCTTTGTTTGAGGGCAGATACAATTTTGTGTGGAGATAGCCTGCAATTGGAATATGATGGAGTAGTAAGGCTTGATTTGACGGCAGATCGCGTAATTCAAAATTATTCCAGGGCATGGATTTACCGGGGAGATGGCAACCTGCTGACCTGGAATTCCACCCTGCAAGGAATAGTAGAAGTATATCATGGAGCCTGTGATAGTCTTGTGCTGGATTCATTGTTTTCCATAGCCAACAACGGCATCCACAAATTGGTCACAGAAGCAGGTGTCAATTATTTATGGATTTGGAAAGAAATTGAAGTCATAGATTCTTTACCCGTATTGGAGTGGGCTTGCGAAACTCCGGATTCAACAGACATCTGTGGTGGGGCATTGACTATTCATTGCGGTACGGATACTGTTTACCTCGCAGATTTGGGTGCTACACCGGAGGTAGACACCTTGTTGTGCCATGCTGCTATCAATACAAAATGGTTGCGCATTGAGGGCAATGACCAAATCATTTCTTTACAAGGATCGGCCATGTATTTGTATTCCGGGCGCTGCGATTCTTTGGAATGTTTGGGATCAAGCGAAAGTAAGCTGAGGTTTTTAGCTGATGAAAAAGATACTTTTTATATAGCCATAAACACACAGGCGGGTGAAATAAAAAGCATAAGTCAGCAATGTGGAGATACAGCGGTAAACAGCATTTGTGAGGCAGCCACGATGCTGGCATGCGATAGCACATACCCACTGGATTTTAATTCTTCTTTACCACAAGTTATCAATGACACAACCGGCCGTCTGTGGTACAAAATTTCCGGAGATGGCGGCTTGTGGGAACTCAGGGCCAGCAAAGAAGAAGCTAAACATTGGACATTAAAAACAGGCATTGGCAAGTGCGATACAATTTTGGAGGATCAGCTTTGGCAAGAAGTCAATGATACTACCTTGATTTTTCAATGGCAAAGTCAGGCAGGAGAAGAAATATGGATAGAGGTTTTCAGTGACAGTCTTATGCAAGGAACAATGGCAGTAAGGTGTGTCCCCATGGTACCGGGCATGGACTGTGAACATGCCATAACTATCAGTTGTGGTGATACAATACAATATCATTCATCAACCGGGCTTACCCTAAATCAGGAGGGAGGCAGCAGCTGGTACCAGGTATCAGGGGCTGTTGGTGAGGTTTCTCTGCAAGTGCTTAATGACTCACTTTCCCTGCAGGCACGCTGGTATTTTGGAGATACTTGCGGATTGCTGGATACTTTGATAAACACATATCCTGTTGTTGATAGAAAGAAAATATTTGCCCAAAACGAAGAGAAGCTGTTTTTGGAATTGGGGCCTGCACTGACCCTTAGTGGAAGCTCTCAAATGGTAGTTGGTTGTTCATCTGTGGCGGTTTCATCATCATGTGAAACAGCTCAGGCTATTGAATGTATGCAACCCTATGTCCTGTATGCAAGTCACACCACCCAAAGTGATGAAACGGGCTGTGTAGGCAAAGCCTCATCTCAATGGTTCAAAGTAACAGGAGATGGACAATACTGGACAGCTTTTGCAGAGAACAGCGATACCAGTGGTACTATCTACCTTTACCAGGGTAGCTGTGAGGCATTGATATGCATAGATACTTTTGTTTTGTCCTCAACCCAATATCCTTCCTTTTATGCTCCGCTCGGACAAGACTTTTATTTTCAGATCATACTGGAAGGAGAAGGCGAAGAGAGTAAGATCCGATGGGAATGCCGAAATTATAATGAGAACAACAGCTGTGAGCATGTAGAGGCGATTTCCTGCGGATCATTGGTAAGTGGCAACACCTGGCTGGCACCATTAACGGGCGAAAATGGATGTAATGCCAATGGTCCTGCCTTGTATTATACTTTCACAGGAGATGGCGACTACCTGCGCATAAAATTAAAGCAAGGAAGGGCTGTCTTCAATCTGATGGAAAATGACTGTGTATCCGGCAGGTGTTTGTTTACCCAGACATTGGGAGTTACGCGTCATTCCGTTTTAATCAGTACCAAGCCCGATCAACTTTATTTTTTGAGGGTAAGTGCGCCTGACAGTATCGACTTTTCCTTTGAAATAGAGTGTTATGACCCCAATAGCAATCAGGTCTGTCTGGATGCCAAAACAGCGATATGTGGGGATCAATTTGAGAATATGTTGCAAACTCCCGTAGGTTATACCCAAAGCCATCCCTGCATTGGCCTGGCCAGAACGCAGCACTGGTATTATTTGGAGACATCGGGCCAACCGCTGGTTGAGGTGGTGCCGGATGTGCAAAGCGATTCCTTCAAAATTCTTTTGATCAGAGGCAATTGTGATACTTATGAATGCATTGCGCAATACAGTTCGAATGATGCAAAGATTACATTTACATTGGATGAATCATACGATTATTATATAGCTATATATGGAAATATTTTTGACGAGGGTACGGCACGATTTAGTCTGCAATGTGGCGATTTTGCGGTTAATGACAATTGTGGGAACGGTGTTGTCTTAAATTGCCCACAGACCATCAATGTGCCTCTTTATCTGGCATCAGGAGAAGCAGCAACCGATTGCCATGCGGCAGGAGCACCCTCACTTTGGTATAAATTTGAAGGTGCCGATAAAGGAGTTCAGCTGGATATAAGTAGATTGTCAGAGGGTTTCGAAGGTAAATTGGTTATATATAAAGGAGACGATTGTGATGGATTGAGTTGTTTTTATCAGTCTGTTATCAAAGAAGGCAGTAAACCTTCCTATCGTTGGCTGGGAGAACAAGGGGTTACCTATCATATAGCCATATACAGTGATGACTTGTTTTTTCCAGGTGAACTTGACTTTGATGTAAGTTGTTTTGACAATGCACCCCGAGATACCTGCGGTGGTGCGGAGTTGCTTGTAAGTGGCGATTATACATTGCTGCCATCTGCCATGACCTCTGATACCATAGCGGGATGCGAATGGACGGCAACTTTAGGAGAATGGTATCAATGGCCGGGTGACGGCAAGAATATTATCATAACCAATAACGGAGATTATCCCCTTGAATTAAAAGTGTTCGCGGGGTCATGTGATATGCTGCAGTGTTTTTATCAGGCTACCCTTGCCCCGGGTGATCAGTGGGAGCAAAAAACACAAGAGTCCAAAGACTATCGGATCTTACTGAGCAGTCAGGGACTGTTACAGGGAGATGGCCATAAATTCAAAGTAAGGTTTTTGGTACCAACACCCAATGATGAATGTTTCGGTGCCCTGCCTTTATCCTGTGGTCAGTTGGTAGCGGTAAGAAATGATAATTTTACAGAAGACAATGAAGTAAATCCAGGATGTGACTTTGAAAACCGCGATAAGATATGGTATACGTTTACGGGAGACGGTGGCATCCGAACGCTGAAATACATCATACCGGATGTTGATGGGTCTGTAGTATTCAGCGATGGTTGCAGTAATCCTTGTTTTTACATCAGTGAATTTTATGCCAGTTTGGCTACGGAGTTTTCATTCAGTACAGTACCAGATAAAATATATTATCTAGGTCTTGGTACCAAGGCACAGCCGAGCAATAAACGGGTGCGTATGCAAATGGAATGCGAAGATGGCTATCATCATACCACCAAAGAATTTGCACTGCCATTGGTCTGTGGTGATTACAATCTGGACTATACGGATGCTAAAATCAATTTGTTGAATACCTGCGGCAGCAACAATCAGTTCGTGCAGTTGTATTATTCCTTCACCGGTGATGGCAGTGACCTGATTTTAAATGGAAGCCCCAACCCCGGAGCCTTTTTCAAAGTAGTAGATGAAGATTGTATACAGGTGCATGACTTCGCTTTTGCAGGAAAAGTTTTCAAGACAGTGGCTGACAAGAAATATTTCTTTTTGGTGAGTTATTTTCCGGGCATCAACCAGACAGAACAATTTTTTAACATTGATTATCGGTGTGATGTCAAAACGCATGAGCTCTCTCAAACAGGAAAGCTCATTGCCTATCCCAATCCAAGCTCGGGCAGATTTATACTCAAGACAACCAATCTTAATTTTCATCAATCCTGTTTGTTAACCATCACGGATGCGACAGGCAAAAATTTGATACAAAAGAGGGTAGAGCCCAATGAAGGAAATATACGCTATGAAGTGGATCAAAACCTGGCACCTGGTATCTACAATGCCGGCTTATCTGCTGAGGGGTTATTGTATCAGGTACGCATTGTGGTAATTGAATGAAGGGAAATGAAAGAGACACACTATTTTCAAATGGTTTATGATGTAACCTGTCTCATTCCCAAAGGCAGGGTGACTACCTATGGAGCCATAGCCGATTACCTTGCACTGGGATCGGCAAGGATGGTGGGTTGGGCGCTCAATCATTTGCCAAAAGACAATGAGGTCCCTGCACATCGCGTCATCAACCGAAAGGGAGAACTGAGTGGCAAGATGCAGTTTCCATCTCCTACCACCATGCAGGAGCGTCTGGAGGCAGAAGGCATCAAGGTGGTTAATGACAGAGTCCAGGATTTTGACAACATATTTTGGCACCCATCAGAAATAGAAGCATGATTGAGGCGTTTACATATGAATATGACTTGGCTCAACTGGTAGAGATTGCGGGTAAGGTAAAAGAGAATTTACTTCCAAAAAGAATTGCCCTGTTTATAGGTGAAGTAGGTGCAGGCAAGACAACGCTGATCAAAGAAATCTGCCACCAGCTGGGTGTAGAAGATGAGGTGTCCAGTCCAACCTATTCACTGGTAAATGAATATCGTTCAAATGAGGGCACAATTTACCATATGGACTTATACCGACTTAATTCACCACTTGAAATGTATGAGGCGGGCATCATTGAATATCTGGAGTCTGGTCATATTTGTCTGGTTGAATGGCCTGAATTGATATTGCCTATATTGGCAAACATGGAGCATATGAGTGTAGAATTGCATCACCTGCCAGAAAGCCGAATGATGAAAGTAACACTACATTAGCAAGGGCTAGTTAAAATAGGAAAGCCATCAAGTTTAGCAATTCACACTATGAAAACAAAAGGCATAGGCTTCCTAAAGACAATTGAAATTACCATAGAGCATCGAAATCTAAACTTATTCCTGTACAGAAGTGTCAGGCTCAGTATCTTCGGATTTAACGGTAGAAGTTGTTTCCTCTATTTTATTTTTTTTAGAATCAGAAGTAAAAAAACTTCGATTGAATAGAATTATCGATGCTACTCCTGTAGTGATGGCGCTATCGGCCACATTAAATACCGGCCTGAAAAATTCAAATCTTTCACCGCCCCAGATGGGCAGCCATTGAGGTAAGATGGTGTCTACCATTGGGAAATACAGCATATCCACTACCTTGCCTTGAAGTAGGGGAGCATAGCCGGTGCCAAAAGGAACAAGTTGTGCCAGTCCACCATGGTAGTGCGATTCAGAAAAAATCATACCATACAATATACAATCGATGATGTTGCCTACGGCTCCGGCAACAATGAGGCTGAAGGAAAAGAGCAGAGATTTTTTTTCACCTGACTTCCATAGACTATAAAGTATGTAACTCAAAAAACCCGCCATGATGATACGGAAGGTACTCAAGACGTATTTGCCGTTTACACCACCATAACTCAGTCCAAAGGCCATACCTTCGTTTTCTACAAACTGAATCCTGGCCCACGATAGTCCCAGGATATCAAAACCGGCACCGTATTCCATATGGGTCTTAATCCAGATTTTTGACCACTGGTCGATGATCAATACCAGGGCGATGGTGGCAAATATGATGGCTTTTTTACTCAATGCTTGTGGTTTTCATTAAGATGCAAAAATAGCCAAAACGGTGCAAAACTGGCATTTATTACCCATGAACAGGAAATACACAGGTAGAATAGCGACATGTGTGTTATAAATGTAAAAAATATTTAATATGTAAGTATCAGATAAACAAATTTATAATTGAGTATATAGGTTAAAAAGGTCTTGTCTTTCCCTTTAGAAAGCGGCCAAAATAGATGAAAATTATTTCACAATGGCGAGTTTTATGGTGGCTTTACCGAATAAATTTTTTACCTGGACGAAATGAAGACCATTGCTCAAACCCGATATGTCAATTTCATTTTCCCCGGTTTGCGTAAGTAATATTTCCCCCGCCGGACTTATTATTGTAATATCAAACGGTTGAGAGAACCCTGAAATTATACATCGGTTTTGGGCAGGGTTGGGTGAAAGCAGGGGTTGTAAGTCTGATATCGTATTAGTCACGTTTACAATTTCAGCATTTCTAACCATAAGGAAGGGTAGCTTTGTTGTTTTCAAGTCATAGGTGGTTATACCATATCGCGTATCCCAAAACCAAGCTCTGAGCGGCTGGTTGCCCAGTGTAGTGGACGACCAGTATTTGCCAATTTTGATTTGTTGTGCAAAATCGGGGTGGACACATGGATTGAAATACAATGGCGAAGACAGAGATTGAAGTTCTTTGATGTTGGGCATTCTCCAATCATCGTGGTTGTTCTGTACATTTTCTTCACAATACTTTATAGCATCCTCCCATGACATGCTATCCGGTGTACCATTAAAATTCCATTCCAATGCTGTAAAGCTGTCGATGAGTGTTTCATTGGGAGAAGTAAAGAATCTCAAAGTATTGGTGGGAAGACTTATATCTCTAACCGCCCTGACATGAAATCTTTTATTGCCACCCATGCTGATGGTTTCTGATTTTGGGTGGTTGCCCACTCCTCCACCGGCATTTACTACCCAGGCTTTGGACTTGTCGTTGATTTGTTCTTTGGATGTCCACCAATATTCTGCATCTGTTTTGGTGAAATATTTAACATCGAGGGCAGGATTGTTGTTGTTGTGGTTCAGAATCGAAAATAATTCAGCAGGAGAAGGCAATCTCCAATCGCTATACCCAGCCAGGCTAAGCCCATCGCAATATTGAGCGCCGGCTTCGAAGGTCATCTCACCGCCATCTGTTTTTTGCCACATTAATTTTGTAACATTATCCGTAATGGTGCCATCCATATTGTCTGTGAAGTCAGGTATGTTGATAAGATAATCGCTGTCTTCACCAAAGGATGCAAGAAAATCCTTTGTTTGCCCCGTATCCGGTAGTTTGGCCATAGTCTTTAACCCTGACTGTGCAAATATGAAATAGTTGTGTAGCAATATCAAAAATATCAGGATAATCCGACGAAAGATGCTTACCATTGGAAATAGGATCAATATTTATAAAATTTAGCTTCTAATGTAAATTCATCACTTTGCAGTTGAATGATGTAATAACCCGGGATCAGGTTGCTGATATCTACATCAGCATTAAAGTATTTGTACTCGTTTGCCTTCACTCCATTGAGGGATACAATACTTGTTTTTTTAATTTGACTTTTCCATCCTTCGTCAATTTGCAGATGTAAGTATTTATCACAAGGATTGGGATAAACATTGAAATTAAAATCGGGTTTTTGAATATTTGAAACAGATGTGATTATTTCGCATGGGACAAAGCCATTGTAAGTTTCCGTAACATTGCCCGAAGGACCTGAAAATACATAGGTATATTTTCCGCCACTGGTCCATGAATAGTTGACCGTGTATTGACTGCCGTTTCGTGTATAGGTCAAGATATAACCATTGGCATTTGCATTGGCTTCGCAATGGGTGATGGTAGCACCGCTCAAGGGAGTTAAGGATGGCCTTACCGGTTTGGCAGATGGTTGTGGTATGATCTGAAGTGTGTTGTCTTCTGTAACCTTGCCGACCATTTTACCAATCATGTAGGGTGCTTCTTTGGTCCCGTGGTAGTGATAAATTCCATCTACCCCAAAGTGTCCATGGTTTTCATCCAAAGGTTTCATATTAGACCCGTCAGGTTCTTTGCCTGCATAGATGGGAAAGCCATCCAAGGCCCAGGCTATGGGTAGAACATCTTCGGTAATTGAGTCGAGATGCAACGGAGCAATGTGGTAATGGTAATCATCTGCCCTTCCTGAATGGCCACCATAGTTGTCCAGTTGTCCATCGACCAGCGCATCCACACCGGTATTGGTATAAGGGTTAAAAATAGGCACGCCGTTGGTTGCAATGGCTACGGCTCCTCTGATAAAATGTTGAGGGTTTACAGGTACAGGAGTGTCTGCCAATACAGGATTCAATGGAATCTGCCATGCATTGTTGCCAATGTAACACTGAGGAATCGGCACTTGCTGTTGCCATTTGGTAATGCCGGTCATCATTTCATGATCCGGAATGCCATTGCATTCGATGTAAAAATAATTATTGTCCCAACGGGTAGCCACTTTGGGCTTAAAGGGACTGAATGATTTGTCGATTTCCAGGGGATCGGTGCTAAATGGAGGTAGGGTAGCCAGGGTAAAGCCAAACAAAGGGAAGGTCAACCATATATAGGGGTAAATCAGTCTTTCTGTTTTTAGCTTTTTGTAAAATACCAACAGCGCAAGCAAGCTAAAGAATGAAATGGTGATCAGAAATGGATTTTTATCATCTGTACCATTCTCTTGCTGTGTGTGACTCAGGGCTGTGATTCCGGCATTAAGATTGTCAATTTTTCTTTTCTCCTGCAGGATAAGGTTTTGTTCGTTTTT